>JAITNA010000061.1 GCA_031290715.1 Eubacteriales Family XIII. Incertae Sedis bacterium
GAATGCCGCGGCGGCTACTCGTGCGGGCTGATCGACTTGAAAGCGGGCACGGTCCTCTATATTAAAGTAGGAAGCGTCGGGGAAGCCAATACCGATACGAACGCCGTCAACAAGGGCGGCTTCAACGGCGGCGGCGACGCGAAAAATTCCGGCGTGAATCTGCGTACCGCCGGCGGCGGCGCGACCGACATCCGGGCCCTCGAGGATGACCTCTGCCACCGCATCATGGTCGCGGGCGGCGGCGGCGGCAACGCGGCGAACATAGCCGGCGCCATCGCGGGCTACGGCGGCGGCACAAGCGGAGGGTCTTCGTATTATACCTCTTCCTCAACCGGGAAAACCGTTGCCGCCACCGGCGGCACCCAGACGGCGCCGGGCGCGAACAAGCAGACGGCGTCGACCGCGGGAGTACCCGCGGGTTTCGGCTTCGGAGGAAGCGCTCCAAGCCTCAACCTTGCGGGCGGCGGCGGCGGTTGGTTCGGCGGCGGCGCGGGAAGCGGCGGAGCCGGCGGCTCCGGCTATATCCTATACAGCAAGGAGTCTACAGGGACACAATACGCGTCGGCGATCATCGACGGATATTTCCCCGAATACAAGGATTTCTTTTTCCATGGAGATGGCTACAACAGCATTGGGATCGGCGGGCTCCTATGCACCGCGACCTCCTCGAGCACCGATCCGATCACCGGCAGTCCGGCAAAGAACAACGGCAACGGATATATCACGGTCGCCCCCGGCACGAAATTATGGAGCTAAGGAAGCATTGCGCCTTATAGCAAAAGCGCGCGAAGCACGGCGAGCATCTCCGCAAGCTTCGCGGCGCCCTCCGCGGCGGTCAGCGTCTGCCGCAGCCGCGGCGCCGATTTGATATCGGCCGTAAGGCGGCCCGCGGCGGCGTCCGCGGCGCGGAATACCTTTTCGGGAAAGCCCTCCGGCGCTTCCCGGTAGGTGAACACCGCCCGGTTTCCCTTCAGGCTCACCTCCGCAAGGCCGATCCGGTCCGACAGGTGTTTGATTACTGCGATATAGGCGAGATTCTTCACGGACGGCGGGACGGAGCCGAAGCGGTCGTCAAGCTCTGCGAGCAGCGCTTCCGCGTCCTCCTCGCCCGCGGCCGTTGAGATTCTCTTGTAAACCTGAAGCTTTACGACCTCGTCCTCGATGTACTTCGACGGGACGACAGCGGAAACGTCGAGGTCGAGATGGCATTCCTCTTCCGGCGCCATCGCGCGGCCGGCCCCGCCGCCGCCCGTCAGCGCGGAAACAGCATCGTCCATCAGCTTGCAGTACAGCTCATAGCCGACGGCCGTCATATGCCCGTGCTGACTCACGCCGAGCAGGTTCCCCGCGCCGCGGATTTCCAAATCCTTCATGGCAATCTTGAAACCGCTTCCGAATTCCGTGAACTCGCGGATGGTACGCAGCCGCTTTTGCGCCGTTTCCGTCAAGACCTTATCCCTGCGGTAGAGCAGATACGCGAACGCGATACGGTCCCTGCGCCCTACCCGCCCGCGAAGCTGATACAGCTGCGTGAGCCCGAGCCGGTCCGCGTCGAGGATCAGGATCGTGTTGACATTGGGGATATCGAGCCCCGATTCAATAATGGTCGTGGATACGAGGATGTCGTAATCCCCCTCGCAAAAATCCATCATGATCTCCTCGATCACGCGCTCGTTCATCTGCGCGTGGCAAACCCCGACGCGCGCGCCCGGCGTCAGCGCGGCGATGTATTCCCCGGCGCGCTCGATCCCGCTCACGCGATTGAACACCACATAGACCTGCCCCCCGCGGTCAAGCTCCCGCCGTATGCTTTCGGCGATCACGTCGTCGCGCTGCTCGGAAACATAGGTCCGCACGGGATGCCGATCCTCGGGCGGCTCTTCAATCAGCTCCATATCCTTGATCCCGAGCAGCGACATATTCAGGGTGCGCGGGATGGGCGTCGCGGTCAGCGTGAGCACGTCTACCCCGACCCGCAGCGCACGGACCCTCTCCTTGTGGCGCACGCCGAAGCGCTGTTCCTCGTCGATCACGAGCAAGCCAAGCCCCTTGAAAGCCACATTCGCGCCGAGCAGCGCGTGTGTGCCGATCACGATGTCGACGCTCCCGTCCGCGAGCCCTTTCAGGATTTCTTTCTGCTTCGCGGGGGTCTGAAAGCGCGACAGCATCTCCGTGCGCACGGGGAAATCGCCGAATCGTTCCGAGAATGTCCTGTAATGTTGAGAGGCGAGAATCGTCGTCGGTACGAGCACGGCCGCTTGCTTGCTGTCCGATACGCACTTGAACACCGCCCGCAGCGCCACCTCCGTCTTGCCGTAGCCCACGTCGCCGCAGATCAAACGGTCCATCGGCCAAGGGTTTTCCATGTCCGTCCTGACGGCATCGAAACAGCGGATCTGATCGCTCGTCGGCTCCCACGGGAAACGGTCCTCGAAATCCTTCTGCCAGACCGTATCCGGCGAAAAGGCGTGCCCCGGCGCCAGCTTGCGCTCGGCCGCCAATTTCAGCAGCTCCGCCGCGTATACCTCCACCTCGGCCCGCACGCGCGTCTTGGTCCTTGTCCACTCGTCGGAGCCGAGCTTGCTGACCTTCGGGCGCGACTCCCCGCCGCCGATATAGCGCTGCACGACGTCCATCTGCTCCGCCGGCACGTATAAGACGTCCTTGCCGGCGTAGGCGATGCTCAGGTAGTCGCGGGAAACGCCGCCCACCTCGATGGTTTTGATCCCCCCATAGACCCCGATGCCGTGCTTCTCGTGCACCACATAGTCGCCGGCCTGAATGTCCGCAAACGCGGCGATCTTCTCGCGGCTCCGCAGCCCGCGGCGGCGGCTTTTCTTTTCGCTCTTGAAGATGTCCCCGTCCCAAAGCCAGACAAGCTTCTCGCTTGTGATCTCGCAGCCGGCGGTCAATTCCCCTTCCGCGAACGCGATCCGCCCGCCAAAGCCTTCCTCCTCCGCGAACGCGCGCAGATGATCAAGGCGTTCGCGCGTGGAGCAGACGATGGTAATCTCAAAGCGCAGCCGCAAATAACGCTTGAGTTCCGCGGAGAGCAGATCCATCTGCCCGAAAAAAGCCGCCGGGTATTTCGCTTCATAGGAAACCGTCCGCAGGCCGCCCCGCAAGCCGCCCTGCCCGCGGTCCTGCCCGCGCCGCGCCGCGTCCGCGCTCGCTTCGGGCAAATCCCCGTACGGCGTGACGATACAGGCCGCGCGGCGCGCGAGGATGTCAAAGTAGCCCTCCGCGGGGACAAAGCGCGCCCAATCGCCCGCGGATGCTTCGCCGTTTTCAAGCAAGGCCGCAAAGTCCGCGGCGGCTTCCGTTTCGCGCAGGGCCAGCGACTGCTCCACGCGTCCGGGGTCAACGACGGCAAAAAAGTC
>JAITNA010000119.1 GCA_031290715.1 Eubacteriales Family XIII. Incertae Sedis bacterium
AGCGGCGCCAAAAATCCGCCGTAGACATTCAGGAAATCGAACATGAAACCCTGAAAACTCGCCGACAAGATGAACGGGATGAAATAGACGAGCGCAATGATACAGGCAATGAGCGTCCCGAGCTTGTAGCCGATCTTTTTCGGCGACAGGTTTGAGAACCCGTTGGCCGGCGCGACGACATTTGCCGCGATATTCGTCGTCAGCGTCGCGATAACCACGCCGATGCCGACAACAAAGACCACCACGCGCATGAGGGCCGTGCCGTTATTCAGTACGCCGAGCGCGTCCGTGGGGCTGAAGAACGATGTGCCAAGCGCGAGGAAAGTGGCCTGTGCGTAGAACGCGCCGACGATGGCGCAAAACGCCATGCCCGGCACCATACCGAACATCTGGCCGCGGAACTGCGCTTTCTGGCTCCTTGCGTAACGCGAGAAATCCGGGATATTCAGCGCCATGGTCGCCCAGAAAGCGATGTTGCCGTTCAGCGCCGCAAGGAAAGCAAAGACGTATTGGCTCGTACCCTCAAGCCCGCCCGCGCTGAGTTTGGACGTAACGACATCGCCGAATGAAAAGCCCGCGTCGCCGGCGATCTTGACTGCCCAGATGATGAGGGCGATCGCCAAAATGATGAGGATCGGTGAACCATACGATTCAAAAATCCGGATGGCCTTTGAACCCGCTGCCGTCAGCCAGCCGCTGATCGCAAGGAAGATCACAAAACCGACGACCACCGCCGCCGTAGCCGCGTCATTGAAGTTCGGCGCGATCGCCTTGATCATGAACAGGATCGCCGCGCCGCCCGTCAAAGACTGCACCGCGTTCCAACCGCAAGCCGTGATGGCCCTCGACAGGGTCGGGATGTGTGCGCCCCGAATGCCGAACGTCAGCCTTGAAAAGACCGGGAACGGAATGCCGTACTTCGTGCCGGCCTGCGAATTGAGCTGAATGGGGACAAGAATAATAGCGTTGCCGAGAATGACATTAATGACCGCGGCCCAGACAGGCAAACCGACACCGACCGCGCCCGACGCCATCATGAACGATGGGATACAAATTGCCATCCCGACCCAAAGCATAGAAATATGATAAGTATTCCAGGTTCTCTCCGAGAACGATGTCGGCGCGAGGTCTGCGTTGTAGTATTTGGAATCTACAAGCTGCGCCCGTGCGGAGTCAGTCAGTTCATATAGACCGCCCCTTGTGAGTTGCGTATACTCTGCCATCAACTACCTCCTTTGGTTCCAATAAAATAACGATAATAAAAAAATAACGAACCAAAATGAAAATAGTGCGCCTGCGCGCACTACTCCAAAGCGACCAATACCAACGAAACGACGATGAATACGACCGCCCCGACAATCGTCACCTTCGTAAAGATGCCTTCCCAACCTCGGCTTTTCTTCTTTCCGAAAAGCTGCTCGGCGCCCCCGCCGATCGCGCCGGACAAGCCCGCGCTGTTTCCCTGCTGCAAGAGCACAAACGCAATCAAAATCACGCTCGAAGCCAGCAACAGTATTTTCAAGACAATTTCCACAATCAATACCTCCGTTCAATCAGCAAAAACACAGGCGCATTATATCAAATACGCCCGCGCTTGTCAAAAAACCCTTACATTTTTTCTATCCGATCAATCCGGCTCCGAAAAGCGGCGCAAATACCACCGCCACGATCGTCATCAGCTTGATCAGAATATTCAGCGACGGCCCCGATGTATCCTTGAACGGATCGCCGACCGTATCGCCGACGACGCCCGCCTTGTGCGCGGCGCTGCCCTTGCCGCCGTGGTGTCCTTCTTCGATATACTTCTTGGCGTTGTCCCACGCCCCGCCCGCGTTCGCCATCATGATGGCAAGCAGCACGCCGGACGCAAGCGCCCCCGCGAGCAAACCGCCGAGCGCCGCCGCGCCGAGTACGACGCCGACGACCAAGGGCGCGATAATGGCGAGCAATCCCGGCGCGATCATCTCTTTGAGTGCCGCTTTCGTCGAGATATCGACGCACCGGGCGTAGTCCGGGATGGACGTACCCGCCATGATCCCATCATCTTCCTTGAACTGGCGCCTGACCTCCTCGATCATCTGATACGCCGCCCTGCCGACGCTGTTCATCGTCAGCGCCGAGAACAGGAAAGGCAGCATCGCGCCGATGAAAAGGCCGATGATCACCATCGGGTTGAGAAGGTTGATACTATCCAATTTGACGACCTGCGAATAAGACGCGAATAACGCAAGCGCCGTCAGCGCCGCGGAGCCGATCGCAAATCCCTTGCCGATAGCCGCCGTCGTATTGCCGACAGAATCGAGCTTGTCCGTGATCTTCCGCACATCCGCGGGCAGCTTGGTCATTTCCGCAATCCCGCCGGCATTGTCGGAAACCGGCCCATACGCGTCGACCGCGACGACCATCCCCGTTGTGGAGAGCATACCGACCGCCGCCAAAGCAATGCCGTAGAGCCCCGCAAAGCCGTTCGCGACGAAGATACCGACCGCGATACAGATGATGGGCCAGACCGTCGAAAGCATGCCGACGCCGATACCGCTGATGATCGTGGTCGCTTCGCCCGTGAGCGTCTGCTCCGCGATATGTTTTACCGACTTATAGTCGGAGGACGTATAGATTTCAGTAATCTTTCCGATCGCCACGCCGACGACGAGCCCCGCGATGATGGCGATGGCGCTGTTGAAATTGTCAAAGAACAACTTGCTCATAATGAGCGAAACGATCACGATGATAATAGAACTCACATAGGTGCCCATATTCAGGGACGTCGCCGGATTGCCGCCCTCCTTGCCGCGTACAAAGAAGATACCGACAATGGAAGCGAGGATGCCGAGCGCCGCAAGGACAAGCGGAAAGACGATGCCCTCGAGCGGCGGGAGCTCAAAACTCGAACCAAAGCGCGGCGTGATCTGCGGAATGATGGCCGCCAACGTGATTGCGGAAATCACAGAACCCACATACGACTCAAAAAGATCGGAGCCCATGCCCGCGACGTCGCCGACATTGTCGCCGACATTGTCCGCGATCACGGCGGGGTTTCTCGGATCATCCTCCGGAATGCCCGCTTCCACCTTGCCGACCAAATCCGCGCCCACATCCGCGGCCTTCGTATAGATGCCGCCGCCGACGCGTCCGAACAGCGCCATCGACGAAGCGCCGAGCCCAAAACCCGTGATGACTTTGTACACATCGACGCCCAGGACGATGAAAGCAAGGCCGAGGCCGAGAAGCCCCAGTCCGACCACGCAGAGCCCCATGACCGCGCCGCTGCGGAAAGCGACCTTCAGCGCCGCGGGCAGCCCGCTTTCATTCGCGGCATTCGCCGTTCTGACATTGCCCCAGGTCGCGACCTTCATACCGCAAAATCCCGCAAATACCGAAAATACCGCGCCGATTACATACAAAACAGCCGTCAGCCATCCAATCGACGGAACCACGCCGAGAACGACGAAAATCACGACGATAACGACCGCCATGAACTGGTATTCACGCTTCAAAAACGCCATCGCGCCCGTGCTGATGAAGCCTGAAATTTCTTTCATTCTGTCTGACCCGACCGGCCGGCCCTTGATCCATCTCGACAATCCAAACGCGACAATCAACGCAATCGCGGCGACGACCGGGACCAGATACTTCAAAATTTCCATTTCCCTCTTTTACCTCTTTTCTTTTCCTGTTCAATAACGATCATTCAGTCCAAACAACAACCACTGTAACGTATTATCTATCAAATGCCATATTTTCCCGTTTTCGTTTCCGTTCCTGTCCCAATACCGGCATGTTGTTTTCAATTTTTTGATCTCTTGTCCTTCCTTTGTCAGCCGTAGAGTGCCACGCGGCGGAGCCGCTGCACTCCTGGCAGACGTGGTACGACGGAGCTGAAGCTCCTGTACCACTGTCATCCCTCGCAAATCGCCAGGAATTTGTCCGGCACAAGGCTCGCGCCCCCGACGAGCGCGCCGTCGATGTCCGGCTGCCCCAAGATTTCGGCCGCGTTCTCGGGCTTGACGCTGCCCCCGTACTGGATACGGATGTCCTGCGAAACCGCTTCCCCGTAAAGCTTCGCCGCTTCGCCGCGGATGAAAGCGCACATCTCCTGCGCCTGCTGCGGAGTAGCCGTGCGGCCCGTCCCGATCGCCCAGACCGGTTCGTAGGCAATCACGATCCGCCGGACATTTTCCGCGGGCAAATCCGCGAGCCCTTTCGCGAGCTGACAGCCGACCACGGAAAATTCCTCGCCGGCGTCCCGCTGCGCGAGGACCTCGCCCACACAAAAGATGGGGACGATCCCATGCTTGAAAGCCGTATGAAGCTTCTTGTTGACCGTTTCGTCCGTTTCGGCAAAATACTCCCGGCGCTCCGAGTGCCCGATCACACAGTAATCGACGCCGATCTCCGTCAGCATCGCCGCGGAAATCTCGCCCGTGAAAGCGCCCTCTTCCTCAAAATGCATATTCTGCGCGCCCAATCCGATCCCGCTGTCCGCGAGCGCCTGTTTCAGCATAGGCAGCTGCGTGAACGGCGCGCAGATCGCGGCCTCGTTTTTCGGTTTCGACGCCGAAAAAAGCGATTTGAACGCTTCGGCAAAGGCCGCCGCCTCCGCTGTCGTCTTGTACATCTTCCAGTTTCCCGCAATCAATTTCGTTCTCACAAAAACACCCTCCTTAGCTTTCGGCAATTCGGCAAGGGCCGCTCACCGATCCGCGATCACCGCGATACCCGGCAGCGTTTTGCCTTCCATGAATTCGAGCGAAGCGCCGCCGCCCGTCGATACATGCGTCATTTTGTCCGCCAGGCCAAACTGCTCGACCGCCGCCGCGGAATCGCCGCCGCCGATCACGGTCACAGCGCCGGAAGCCGCCATCGCTTCCGCCACAGCCCTCGTCCCCGCGGCGAAGGCGGGCATTTCAAAAACGCCCATCGGCCCGTTCCAAAAAACGGTTCCGGCCGCCGCGATCCGATCCGCAAACAAACCGATCGTTTCCGGCCCGATGTCGAGCCCCATCAGGTCGGGCGGGATTTCATCCGCGTTGCGGATAAAAGCGGGCGCGTCGTTCTCGAAAGCCGCCGCCGCGTTCACATCGACGGGCAGGAGCAGCTCCGCGTTTTCCTCTTTCGCTTTTTCGATCAGGCTCTTCGCAAGATCAAGGCTCTCCGCGTCCAAAATGGAGCGGCCCACCTCAAATCCCTCGGCCTTGAGGAAGGTATAGGCCATCCCCCCGCCGATGAGCAGGGTATCGACTTTCTTCAGCAGATTTTCGATCACCTTGATCTTGTCGGCGACCTTGGCCCCGCCCAGGATGGCGACGAACGGCCGCTTGGGATTTTCAAGCGCTTCCCCGAGAAACTTCACTTCCTTTTCAATCAGAAATCCCGATACCGCCGGAATATAGTCCGCGACGCCGGCCGTCGATGCGTGATGCCGGTGCGCCGAACCGAACGCGTCGTTGACATACACCTCCGCAAGCGACGCAAGCTGCTCCGCAAACGGCCTTTGCGCATCCTTGTCCTTGCAGTCCTCTTCCTTGCGAAAGCGCGTATTTTCGAGCAGCATGACCTCGCCGGGCAGGAGCGAAGCCGCTTTGGCTTTCACCTCCTCGTCAACGACCGCGGCTACGCTCTCGAACCATACGGGCCGCCCCAGTTTCTTTGTCAGGGCCTCCGCGACGGGGCGCAAACTGAACGCTTCGCTCGGCGCTCCGTCCGGGCGGCCGAGGTGTGACATGAGGATGATCTTCGCGCCCTCCCCAATCAAATATTGAATCGTGGGCAAGGCGCCCACGATTCTTGTATCATCCGTTATCACTCCGTCGTCATTCAGCGGCACGTTGAAGTCGCACCGCACAAGAACAATTTTCCCTTTTACATCAATATCCTTTATTGTCTTTTTCATGATTTGCTGATCACATACTCCATTAAATCGACGGCTCTGTTTGAATATCCCCACTCATTGTCGTACCACGAAACCACCTTCAACAGCTTGTCGCCGACAAACATGGTGGAAAGCGCATCCACGATCGAGGAGCGCGGGTCGCCTTTGTAGTCTATGGAAACGAGCGGCTCTTCGCTGTAGCCGAGAATGCCGGGCATCTCTTCGGCCGAAGCTTTCCGGAGCGCCGCGTTCACGATATCCCGATCCGCCGCTTTCCCGATCTCGAACACCACATCGACCACAGAAACCGCCGGCGTCGGTACGCGCATCGCCATCCCGTTGAGCTTGCCTTGCAGCTGCGGCAGCACGAGCGCAACCGCCTTGGCGGCCCCCGTCGTCGTCGGGATAATGGAGAGCCCCGCGGCTCTGGCGCGGCGCAGGTCCTTGTGGGGCAGATCGAGTATCTTTTGGTCATTCGTGTAGGAATGCACCGTCGTCATGAGCCCTTTCACAATGCCGAACTCCCGGTCAATGACCTTGGCGACGGGCGCCAGACAGTTCGTGGTACAGGACGCGTTGGAAATCACATGATGGGCCGCCGGATCATACTGCCCCTCGTTGACGCCCATGACAATCGTGATATCCTCATCGGTCGCCGGAGCGGAAATAATGACCTTTTTCGCGCCGGCCTGAATATGCTTCTCCGCGTCGGACTTCTTCGTGAAGAGCCCGGTGGACTCCAGTACCACCTCCACGCCAAGCTCCGCCCATGGCAATTCCGCGGGATTGCGGATCGCCGTGATTTTGATCTCTTTCCCGTTAACAATAATCGCATCCTCTTTCGCCTCAACCTCTCCGGCGAACTTGCCGAAGCAGCTGTCGTATTTCAAAAGATGCGCCAATGTCTTTGGATCTGTCACATCGTTGATCGCAACGATGTCAAAGTCCGCATTCTTGTCGAGCGCCGCCTTGAAAGCGTTGCGTCCGATCCTCCCAAATCCGTTGATTCCGACCTTTGTACTCATACTGCTCTCCTTTTTTATGCCAATAAGTTCATCGCCGATCATCGGCGCGTACGTCTGCCTGTTGACGATGGAATTTCCATTTCGTCCCTGTATTTCGCGACGGTTCTGCGGGAAATCCAAACCCCGTCCTTTTTCAAAACGACCGCAATCTGCTCATCTGAAAGCGGGAAATCGTGTTCCTCGGCCGCCACAATCTCCGCGATCCGCGCCTTGACGTTATCCGCCGCCATGCCCTCGCCCTCATCGTTCAGGACGCCCGACCCGAAAAAATATTTCAGCTCGAACACCCCCTGCGGCGTTTGCGCGTATTTGCCCTTGATCGACCGGCTCACCGTTGATTCGTGGATTCCCAGTTCTTCTCCGATCTTCCTCAACGTCAGCGGTTTCAAGTACTTTCTTCCCTCATCGAAAAAAGCGCGCTGATGACGCAGGATTGCATTCACCACATTGTATATCGTTTGCTCCCGTTGTTCAAGACTTTTTATAAGCATCGCGGCGGCATTCAGTCTGTCTGCCAAAAATCGGTGCTCTTCGCTGTTCTTGTCGGCCGTCTGCAGCACTTTTCGATAAAATGGGCTCACGGTCAGGCTCGGAACGCCGGCTTTGTTGGTCGTGACCTCATAGCCGTCCTCCGTTTTTTCGATCAGGATATCGGGAATGATGTACCTTGTGTCGTCCGATCCCGAAAAACCGCGCCCCGGTTTCGGCTCAAGCCCCTTGATGATCTCGATCGCGTCGAGAATCTCCTTTTTTTTCAGCCCAGTCGCTTTCGCGATGGCGGAGATTCGCCCGGCCCCCACGTCCGCCAGATGATTTCGGACGATATCCCGGATTCCCGCTTCCGCTGCACCTTTTCGATCCAACTGAAGGATCAGGCACTCCCGCACATCCGCAGCCCCCACGCCCGCCGGCTCAAAACCGCGAATGATTTCCAGTACCGCCTCCGCCTCTTCCGGCTTTGCGGAAACAGCGGCGGCGATTTCCGCGGCGCTCTCCGTCAAAAATCCGTTCCCGTCGAGAGATTCAATAATGTACAGCGCGATGATCCCGGCCCTCTGCGCGTCCGCGCAGACATTCGCAAAATCATCCTGCGGCAATTGTTCAATCAGATAATCTTTCAGCGTGATATCCGTCCGTCCGGGCCCGTCCCAAATGGCCATATCGGACGCCTGCGGCATGACATAGCCCTGGCCATAGCCGTAGCTGACGTCGTCGTATTCCTTCTCCTTCAAATACTCCGCCCAGTCGAAGTCGTCCGCTTTCTTGTCCCGGTCGGCCCGCTCGTCGGCATGTTCCTCCGGTGATTCGTCCGGCCCGGCGGCAATAGCGGGCGCGGCGGCGTCCGCTTCCAAGATCGGATTGGCCGCAACCTCCTCCTCCAGATATTCATCAAGCTCCACGCGCGACAAGCCCAATATGCGAATCGCCTGAATCAGCGCCGGCGTCAAAGCCAACGTTTGCTTCTGTGTAATGTTCAGTTCCATCCCAAGTTTCATAAAGCAAGTATCATACCAAAACCCACCCCTTGTCAAGCCCACCTGCAAATGGGCTCACCACCCGTAAATGGGCAAAAGACCTCGTCCGCGGCAGGCAGCCGCCGTCCTTTCAAACGATTCGCTTTCACAATTGCGCTCGTTTCATTTTACTTTTTGCGCCCATTTCATTTTACTTTTTGCGCTCGAAGCATTTTCACGGGTTGCGCTCGCAGATGGCGTTCGCAGACGGCATTCACGCGGTCAGCGTCGATAAGGGGACGACATTTACCCCGTCTTTTCTTCTGAACGCAAACCCGTTTCCGGTAATAATCGTCAGAGCCGCCGGCGCGCCCATTTTCTCTGTATCGATCTTGTTCGCAAGCGATAGCAAGTTCGCCGCCGCTTCATCCTGCGCGCCAAAGCCCAGCTTTATCTCAAAAGCCTCCCAGCTTCGATCCGGGAACTCAACAATCGCGTCGGCTTCCAAATCAACGGAATCGTGATAGTGAAATACCATTCCGTCATGAACAGCCGAATATATCCGAAGATCGCGAATCACAAGCGATTCAAACAGCAAGCCAAAATAGTTCAAATCGGAGAGCAGCTTGTCGACAGATATCCCAAGGGCGCCGACGGCAAGCGATGGGTCGACAAAATGGCGTTTCGGAGATTTCCGAAGCGTGCTTGAAGAACGCAAATGCGCCGACCACGACGGGAGCTGTTCGACAATCATCAATCGCTCAAGGACATCGAGATACTCCGCGATGGTTTCATCGGCAATCGTCACATCGGAACCGCCGGTATCTTTCGCGAGTGATGAAACAGAAGCCATTGTGGAAAGATTTCGGGACAGCGACTGAAAGAGCCGTCTGACTTTCAGCGGGTCCCTTCTTTTTTCTGAAACCCGGCTGATATCCGCTTCCGCGATCAAGGCGACATAGTCCTGTGTAAAGCGCAGGCCTTCGCGGGCGCTTGCACCGATCAGGCTCGGCCAACCGCCGAGGGTCAGTTTTTCCGCAAGTTCGCCAAGGTCAAAAACCGCACTCTCTGACGCGGGGACGCTGCCTTTCATCAAGTCCGCAAGGCTCACCTCTCCCGTCGACCAGCCTTTTTCATAGAAAGACATCGGGCGCATTTTGAAAACAGAAAACCGGCCGGCGCCTGAGTGCAAGCGCACACGTTCTTCCGGATTTGCCGAACCTGTCAAAATGAA
>JAITNA010000124.1 GCA_031290715.1 Eubacteriales Family XIII. Incertae Sedis bacterium
GTGGACTATTCGGTCGGCGTCGGCGGCGGGCGCGTTTCGGATATCTATCCGAAAAACTTTGTCATGGTCGATCTGCTCCCGCCCGATATGCAGTATGTTTCCGTGACGCCGACCACGACGTTCCAGTCGTCGGTGGGCGCAAACATCCAAGTCGTCGATGATTATCAGAATACAGGACGGACGGCCGTCGTCTTTACGGCGGACGAACTGCGTCTGAACTCTTCCGGGGTCTTTTCGTGGGAGCAGCTTGCGACGATCCGCGCGCGCAAGGGGCCGATGGACACGGAGGGGAGCGCGGGCATCACAAACGACGTGTATATGCGTGCGGATTCGGCGGGGTCCGCGGGCTTTGCGCTCGAGTATACGGAAGCCGACCCGTTCAACACGAAGCTGAACGGCGGCGCGGCGCTGTCCCACGACCAAGTCGTGATGCGGACGCTCCGGGCGACGCAGTTTGTGATTCAGAAGGAGATCCGCACAGGCACGGAGCCGTTTTCGCTCGACGGGGTCGAAACGGCACGCAGCGGGGCTTTTGATTATCGTTACAATATCTATAATATGCTGACTACTTCGCGCGACCATGTGGTGATCTACGATATCTTCCCCTACGCGGGGGATACGCGGATGGACACGGACACGCAGGGGCTGATCCCATCGCGCGGCTCGGAGTTTTCCGATACCTTGGCCGATTGGATCGACGCGGGGCAGTTCCCCGGCGGGACGACGATCTACTATACGGCGGACCCGAACGCTGTGACGACGCGGGACTATTTGCTGAATGACACCAACTGGACGACGACCCGCCCCGCGAGCCTTTCTTTGGTACGCGGGTTCAAGATCGTGCTGCCGGAGAGCTACGCGGTGGCGGCGAACGGCGTGTTCCGCTTCATCGTGAAGATGCGTGCGCCGGCCGACCCCGCGTACGCGCTGACAAACCGGCTTGCCTGGAACTCCTTTGCCGTTGAGGACAGCCTGACTGTGGGGATGAGCCCCAGTCCGGTGGAGTCAAACAAGGTCTGGAACAAAATCCCGCAGGCCCATGTCAATATCGGCGCATGGAAGGTGGGCGAAGAGGTGGACGGCGTCCGGGCGCCGCTTGCGAACGCGCTGTTTGCGCTCGTTAATCTGAATACGAATCAGACTGTGAAAACGGCGTATTCGGACCAAAACGGGCGGGTCTATTTCGCGGACGTCCCGGCCGCGAACTACGCGATCCGCGAGCTTTCCGCGCCGGCGGGGTACGTGCGCACGAGCGCGGAGCTTTCGGTCACGGAAAACGAGCTGATGGCGTTTTTCGAGCTTGGTGCCGGGGGGGCCTATGAGGCGGGGACGATCGAGAACGAAAAAACGCCGCCGCCGCGCACATACGGCAATCTGCAGCTTTTGAAGAACAGTACGAGCGGCTCCGTGCTTGCGGGCGCGGTGTTCCGCGTGACGGGGCAGACGCCGGCGGGCGATGCGAAGCTCGGCGAATACGGGAATCTTGACGTCATCGTAACGCGTGTTTCAAACAATGCCGGCGAGGTGAATTTCCGCGATCTGCCGGTCGGGGACTATTTGCTTGAGGAGATTTCGGCGCCGGGGCATTTGGTTCCGGGGCTTCCTGCGGGCGGCGCATTGGTCACGGTGAGCGCGGACGCAACGACACTTTATCCGGCAGGCGGCGCGGCTATTTTGAACAATAAGGCGGCGTTCACGCTTGTGAAGATCGGGATTTTCAGCGATACTTTCAAGGGTTTGCGCAACGACCAACTCGATGCTGTGATGGGCTTGCGGCTCGGCGGCGTGGGGTTCACGCTTCATACGGGCGGGGCTTCCGGACCTGAAGCAGGGAGCGGGACGACCGACGCACAGGGCGAGATCACGTTTGGGGATTTGGACGTCGGCGTACACTATACATTGGCAGAGGACGCGGGTACTTTGCCGAGCGGACTGGCTCTGCGGCAGGGGCTTGGACCGGACGGCGTGCCTTTCACGGGCGACGATCCGACAGGGCTTGGGATTTTTGATGTTTTGGTTGATATCGACGGGGCTTTATGGATTGACGGGCACAAGGTTTCGACGTCGAATCTGATCGTCGGCAACGACGGGAACGCGAATGATTTCCGCGCTGTCGTGCTCAAGACGGACCAGTACGGGAATCCACTCCCGGGGGCTACGTTCCGGGTCAGGTTGAGCAGCGCCGCCAGTCCTAATTGGGATCTCGTGACGGACGCCGCCGGGCAGATCGTTTTGACGGATGCTATTTTGCGGGCGATGGCGGTCAGCCACGCCACTGCCAGCAATACCTATTTTGACGCCTTTTTGACGGGGACTTCGAGCGTCACGCTGCGCCTGACGGAAACCGCCGCGCCGGCCGGCTCTATCATGCCGAGCCCCGCGCCGGCCTTTAACTTTGCCGGCAACGGCGGGTATCAGGTGTTCACGGCGACGAATCTCATGCCGGGACTCGATCTGTACAAATACACGGTTGTCGGCGTTGATACGGAGGAAACGCTGCAGTATCTGGGGCTTGCGAATATTCTTGAGCGAATCCGGGGCGGCGACGACGGGAAGGATGTACAGTATTCGGATTTGACGGCGTCCGATTTGGACGAGATCGCGGCGGCGGCGGGCGCCAATCCCGCGCTGCGCACGATGGTGATCGGCGGGACGGAGATCGAACTTCGCATGGGCCTTGCGGGGGCGGTGATCCGCGTCTACCGAAGCGGGTATGAATCGACGAGCAATACGGCGGATTCCTTTACGGGGACGACGGACGCAAACGGGCAGCTGCATGTGACGGCCCCGTTCGTATGGAACGCTTCCTATACTTATGTGGTCAAGGAGATCACGCCGCCGGCGGGGTACAAGCACAATTCGGTCGAACAAACGTTTGTAATCAGCAATCTGGCGGCGATGAGCGGTTTTGACGGGACGGTCCATGTTTCGCTCGAAAACGTGCCGCAGCTCGGGGCGCTGCATGTGACGAAACTGACGAGCCGGAACGGGACGCCGCTGCAGGGCGCGGTCTTTTCGCTCGAAAGAACCGATGGGACGGGGGGGATTCTCTCCAAAACTACGGATGTCAACGGGGCCATCTCGTTCACGGGCTTGGCCTATGGGGATTATTATCTCCAAGAAACGGAGCCCGCTCCCGGATATACGCTGAATACGGACAGATTCCGTGTGACAATCTCGGCTGAAGAGTCTACGGTGTACCGGATCATCTACAACGACGACACGATCACGAAGCGTGAGGAAGGCAGCTTGCGGGCGGCGAAGGCGGCCCTCGGCGACGGCGCGGAAACGGGCAAATATTTCACGTTCCGGGCGGTGAGCGTGGGCAGCGGCGAGCCGGCGACTTTGGCGGGCGTCGATCTGACGAACAGCGATCTGGAGCTCGTCTGGCGGCCGGTCGCGGGGCTGAATCTGCCGAACTCGGCGACGAATCTCGGGGGCGTCGGCGCGGGGCTGCCGGCTTCGGACGGGTATTTCAAGCTGAAACA
>JAITNA010000134.1 GCA_031290715.1 Eubacteriales Family XIII. Incertae Sedis bacterium
CGTAGCTTGCACTGCGGCTAAGCCGTAGGATTCTAAGCGCTGAAGCGCTTGAATCCCTGACAGCCGTCCTTCCATCGATTTGCTATCGCAAATCGGGATAGGACTGGCAAGCCGCGCAAGCTACGGCTGACAAGGTTTTTGCCGTACATCTGAATAGCCGCGTATTTCGTACAGCTTTCGGGAGCGATTCAAAATGATGTTATCTATCGGGGCGAATTTGGTTTATAATATAGATCAATGAGGAATCAAAACAAAAATCTGCAAAGCAGCAAGCTTTTCAAAATTTATCTGATCTTTGTCGGTGCGACGCCCCTGTTGTCCACCGACTTTTATCTGCCCGCGCTGCCGTCGATCTCCGCGTATTACGGCACGAACGACGCGACGACCAATCTGACGATGATCCTGTTCACGGTGACACTCGCGATTTCCTCGCTGCTGTGGGGGCCGATCAGCGACAAATACGGCCGCAAACCGGTCATTGCTTTCGGCGCCGCCGCCTATTTCTCCGGCAGCCTGCTTTGCGTTTTCGCGCCGACCATCGAGGCGCTGATCGTTTTTCGCATGCTTCAGGCCGTCGGAGGCGGCGCCGCTGTGATGGTTTCCACCGCGTTCGTGAAAGATGTCTTTGACGAAAACCATCAGGAGCGCATCCTTTCGATCGTGCAGGGCATGACGCTGCTCGGGCCCGCCGTCGCGCCGACGATCGGCGCGCTGATGATGAAGATCGCCGACTGGCATGGGATATTCCTCCTTATGACAGGCATGGGCGCGGTGGTTCTGGCCGGCGCGCTCTATTTCAAGGAAACGCTCCGCGAACCGTTGACGGTCAGTGTGTTTTCCGCGCTCGGCAGGCTGCGCGTCGTCCTGCGCAACCGGCGTTTTACGTTCATTGTGATCATCTTCGCGATTCCCGCGATTCCGTTGATGGCGTTCATCAACGCGTCCCCGTATATTTTTCAAAACCGCTTTGGCTTGTCGGAGCAGATCTACAGCCTGTTCTTTGCCGCGAGCGCGCTTTCGATGATGGGCGGCGCGTTTGCGTATCCCGCCATTGCGAAACGTTTCGGCCGTACCGCCGTCGCGTATGGCAGCCTCTGTGTATTCGTCGTTTGCGGCGCGGGCGTTTTGCTTGCCGGCGGCGTATCGCCGTTTGTCTTTATCCTGTTCATCCTCCCCTCGTCCTTCGCCGGAGCCTTGAGCAAGCCGCTCAGTATCTTTCTCGGATTGAACGCGCAGGAAAGCGATACGGGCAGCGCGTCTTCCCTGATCGGATTCATCTCCCTGATGATGTCGAGCCTTGGCATGGCGCTGCTCGCGTTCTTTGACGATTATTTAATGGGGGTGGGCGTCCTATATCTCGCGTTCGGCGCGGCGGCCGTCGCGCTCTTCGCGGCCTTTCTCCGGAAAGTGTAACGCTTCCTAATACTCTGGATTCCCGGAACACCTCTGCTGTCCGTTTTCACATTGCCGCTGAAGCGGCGTGAAAAAGGCAAGTCCGGGAATGACAATATTTATCTGACTGCTGAAATAGTAATATTTAAAATAATGCGGGGGTATTCGTGGGGGGCTTTTTTTGATAAAATGTAGGTGTTATACAAAGATTGGCGATTGGCGGATATGGAGGACGACGATATGAATGATCGGGTTTACAATTTCTCTGCGGGGCCCTCGATGCTCCCCGAGAGCGTGTTGAAAAAAGCGGCGGCGGAGATTCTGAACTACGGGGGCTCGGGGATGTCCGTCATGGAGATGAGCCATCGCTCGAAGCCGTTTGAGAAAATCATCACGGAAGCCGAAGCCGATCTCCGGACGCTCATGGGCATTCCGGACGATTACGATGTCTTGTTTGTGCAGGGCGGCGCGACGCTGGCTTTCGCCATGGTTCCGCTGAATCTGATGACGGGCAGCGGCAAGGCCGATTTCATCATATCGGGCCAATGGGCCGAAAAGGCGTGGAAAGAAGCGGCGAAGTTCGGGGACGCGAAAGCGGCGGCTTCATCGAAAGACGCTGTCTACGCGTTCATCCCAAAGACGGGCGCGGCGGATTTCCGGAAGGACGCCGATTACGTGCATATCACTTGGAACAATACGATTTACGGTACGCGCTATCCCGAAGTCCCGGATACGGGCGGGATCACGCTCGTCACGGATATGTCCTCATCGATCCTGTCGGAGCCGGTCGACGTGTCGAAGTTCGGTTGTATCTACGCGGGCGCGCAAAAAAATATCGGGCCGGCCGGTATGACGATCATTATTGTCAAAAAAGACCTTGTCGGAAAAGCGCGGCCGGATATCCCGACCTATCTTGATTTCAAGACCCACGCAGACAGCGGGTCGCTGTACAACACGCCGCCGGCCTGGTGTATCTATGTCGCGGGCGAGGTGTTCAAGCATCTGCTTGAACTGGGCGGCCTGGACGCCATGGCCGCGGTCAACAGGAGAAAGGCCGGGAAGCTTTACGGCTATATCGAAGCGAGCGGGCTGTACAAAGCGCCGGCCGCGCCGGAGGACCGCTCGCTCATGAACGCGGTTTTTGTCACGGGCGACGAAACGCTCGATAAGAAATTCGTGGACGAAGCGAAGGCCGAGGGGCTTGTCCAGCTGAACGGACACCGCTCCATCGGAGGAATGCGCGCGAGTATTTACAACGCCATGCCCGAGGAGGGCGTGGACAAGCTGATCGATTTCATGAAGCGGTTTGAAGCCGCGAACGCGTAGGGCACCCGTATGAAGTATATGATCCTCGTGCCCGACGGCGCGGCGGACAATTCGTCCGAACCGAATGAAAGAACGCCGCTTGAAATCGCGCATATGCCGAATACCTCGGAGCTCGCGCGGCGCGGCCGGGTCGGGCTTGTCCGCACAATCCCGCGGGGCGTGGCGCCCGGCAGCGACGCGGCCAATCTCGCGGTGATGGGATACGATCCCGCGACGGAACTGACCGGGCGCTCGCCGCTCGAAGCGGTCAGTATGGGGATAGAGCTCGGGGAGCGGGATGTCGCGTTTCGGACCAATCTCGTTACCTTGGCGGCAGGGGAGGACTCGGAGGAATACGCGGAAACAGGCGAAGCGGAAGCAGAGGGGACGGCTCTCACGCTTCCCGGCTTTGAAAAAAATTATTATGAAAGGCTTACGATCATCGATCACAGCGCGGGGGACATTTCGAGTGAAGAGGCGCGCGTTTTGATGGAATACATCGATGAAAAGCTTGGGTCGGGCGACCCGGCGAACGGGGGGCGCGTCCGGTTTTATCCGGGGGTGAGCTATCGGCACGCGCTCATTGTGCGGGACGGCGGCGAAACGGAGAGCGGGATCGGAGATGTTTTTGCCGGCCACAAGGGCTACGGCCTGGTGCCGCCGCACGACATCCTCGGCCGGCAGATCGGGCTTTACCTGCCCGACCGGGAGGGCGAACGGTATATTCTGGAGCTGATGAGGAAGAGCTATCCGCTGCTGACGGAACACGAAATCAACAAAAGCCGTGCCGGGAGGGGGCTGCGGCCGGCGAACTCCATTTGGATTTGGGGCGAAGGGACGCGGCCCGCGCTCAGCCCGATCGCGCAGAAATACGGGGTGCGCGGCAGTGTGATTTCCGCGGTTGACCTCATCAAGGGCATCGGCATTTGCGCCGGGCTCGAACCCATCTTTGTGGAGGGCGCGACGGGGACGATCACGACCAATTTCCGCGGGAAAGCGGAAGCGGCCATTGCGGAATACAAAAAAGGAAAAGACCTTGCTTACATACACGTAGAAGCGCCCGACGAATGCGCGCACCAGGGCAACATGGAGGACAAAATCCGCTCCCTTGAATTGATCGACGAGCAGATTGTCGCGCCCGTCCTCGCCTACCTGAAGGACTGCGGCGACGACTATCGTATCCTCATCGTACCCGATCACCGGACGCCGGTTTGTATCCGCACGCATACGGACGAGCCTGTGCCTTATGTGCTCTACGACAGCAGGGAAGAACGCTATCATGAAAGCCATGATTTCACGGAAAGGTCCGGCGCTTCCGGCGGGAAAATGCCGTCGGGCAGGGCGCTTGCGGACGAATTTTTTGAGGCAAAGGGTAACGGAAGGCAATGAAAAAAATCGGCTCGATTTTTTTGACGGCGGCGCTTGCGTTCGGGCTTCTGCTCGGGAGCGCGGGCGCAGTGGGCGCAGTAGGCGCGGAGGAGGATTCCGGGGCGCCGGAGCCCGCCGCTTCGGAGCCCGCCGCGCCGGAGCTTGCCGCGCCCGCCGCGCTCCTCGTCAACGGGGACACGGGCGAGGCGCTTTATGAGAAAGACGCGGACGCGGTGCGCGAGCCGGCCAGTCTGACAAAGATCATGACGGCGCTGATCGCGATCGAAACGCTGCCGCCCGATCAGATCGTGACCTGCGACCGGGAGATATATACTGTAGGCGAATCGCAGATTTTTCTGCAGGTCGGAGAGGAGATCAGCGTGAACGATCTCCTGTACGCCGCTCTTGTATCGTCCGCGAACGATGCGGCGGTCGCGTTGGCCAAGACCTGTTCCGGCTCCGTGGAAGCGTTTGCGGAAGCGATGAACGCGCGCGCGCAGCAGATCGGCGCGGTGAACACGCATTTTGTCAATCCGCACGGGCTGCACGCGGAAGGTCATGTAACGACGGCCCGCGACATGGCGCTGATCGCGTCGGAAGCGATGAAAAACGAGCGTTTCCGTCAATATGTTTCGACGGCGTCCTATACGATTCCGGCGACGAACTATTATCAGGAACGCGTTCTTGAAAATACCAATTCGCTCCTCACTGACTTTGCGGGGGCCACGGGCGTCAAGACGGGTACGACACTCGAAGCCGGGCGCTGTCTTGTCGCCGCGGCGACGCGGGACGGGGCAGGCCTGCTGTCGGTCGTGCTCGGGGACAATCCGAACGGCCCGGAGGTATTTGCGGATACGGCCGCGCTGTTGGAATACGGTTTTAACAATTTTAGGAGCGTAACGATTTTCGGCGCCGGCTGCAGTGCGGAGCTGGCGGTCAGGGATGGCGAAGCGGATACGGTAACAGTCCGCGCGTCCGAACAGAAAACGATCACCTTGTCGCTTGCGGACGCGGATAAGGTACGATATGAATACGATCTTCCGGAAGATACCGAAGCGCCCGCGGAAGAAGGGACGAAGATCGGGACGGTCAGGGCGTATGCCGCGGATACGCTGCTCGCGGAAGTCGATCTGGAGTTTGCCGCTTCGGTCGATCAGGCAGCGAGCATCATCAAGCATTTCGGGGACTTTACGAACACGCTGTCGCGGGCGATCTGGATCGGTGCGGCCGTCATCCTCGTGTTGATTATTTTCTTTGCGGTTGTGATGATCCGGCATACGCGCGGGCGCAGATATTACGGCAGGTCCCGCCGGGGTACGGGCTCGACGCGCATGATCAAACGGGTGAGGAGAATTAAATGAAAGGGATTCAATGAAAAACACACGGGCTGTATTCCTTGCGGTCCTGCTTGTTTTGACATCTTGGGCCGCCGCCGCTTGCGGGGAGAACCCGCTGCCCGCGGGCGAGGACTACGATTTCAGTATTTTCATCGGCGACGCGGCCGATCCGATTTTTGTCAACCATGTCGTTGAGCGGTATGAAGCCGAAACCGGGCTGAATATCGAGCCTGTCTATTTGACCGGCGGCGACGGCGAGCGGGACCTGGAGCGTATGCTTGACAGCGCGGACCCGGTCGCGGCTTTCATCGTTTCGGGGGGAGAGGGCTTCGAGAAAGCCTTGGAGAACGGATATGTGGAAAACCTCAGTGTGCCCGCGGGGACAGACGGCGCCCTGGCCGACCGTTTGATCGATCATAATCGCCTGCTGTGGTCCGTGGACGGCTATGGGCTTGCGGCCGATACAAGGCTGCTTTGCGGATTGTTTGGCCTTGACGACGCGGGCGCGCTGATCGCTTCCCTGCGCGGCGCGGCCTATTCGGAATGGTCGGACTTCGCCTCAAAACTCGACGCCTATATTTCGTCCGGGGCGGCTGAGCCTGTCGTTTTCGGCGAACAGTCTTATCCGTTCGCACCCGTGCGGACGGCACTCACGGCGACGCTCACAGGCGTCTTTGCGCTGCCCGGCGGCGACGGGGCGATGGGCGCCCGCTTCATGGACGCCGTCCTGCGGGAGGAGGATGCGGACGCATGGGAGGAGCTGCGCGGCCTTCCCGAAAACGAAGCCTATCTCGCGGCGCGGCCTTTCCTTGCGGCTTACGCGGCGGGGCTTGAGGACTGGACTTCGCATCTTGCGGGCGCGTTCGCGGCCGGGATTCGCGGGGAGAGTTTTGTGAACACGCGTTATTACAGCGCGAAAAAAGCGGAAGAAATCTTCATGGACGGAAAGGCTGTTTTTGCCTTTCTCGATGTGGGTTCCTACAAGAGCCTGGCGCAGATCGACGCGGAAAAAGCGGAGAGCTTGGTTTTCCTGCCCGTGAAGATGCCGACGCCCGGGGCGGAGCCGGATAAGACAGAAGGGGACGGTTCATTTGTCCCGCCGCAGACGGAAGGGGACGGTTCATTTGTCCCGCCGGAAGAAAGCGGAACCGAGGGAGAAGCAGCCGAGGGTGAAATGCCGCCGGAGGTCGTGGATGATACGATTGTTTGCGCACCCGCGCGCTTCGTTTGCGTCAATACCGCTGCGGAAAAAGAAGTGCAAAAGCAGGCCTTGGATTTCATCCTTCAGCTGACGGCGGCGGCCGCGGCGGAGCAGGACGCGCTGCAGCGGTCGGCCGAGGAATATTTTCTGAATGGGCGCGCCCGGCCGGACAATACGGGGGCCGGGGCGTATGAACGGTGGTATGACGCGGCCTTCTTGAGCGGCGGGCTCAGAAGCTGGCTGTCGGATGCCAATTGGACGACGGAGGAAAGGGAAGCGCTGATCTTGCGGCTTTTCCGCAGTTGGTACGGCGATGCCTGATCCGATTATCATAATCATTGATCATGTTTGACATCAAAAGCAATCTGGCGAAGCTGCCGGACAAGCCCGGCGTTTATCTGCACAAGGACAAGTACGGGGAAATCATCTATGTCGGCAAGGCCGCGTCGCTGAAGAGCCGCGTACGGCAGTATTTCGCGCCGCCCGCCGGCTTGGACCCAAAGACGCGCGTCCTCGCGTCGCACATCGCGGAGTTTGAATTTATTGTAACAAATACAGAAGCCGAGGCGCTGCTTCTGGAGAACACGCTCATCAAACGCCATCGTCCGCGTTACAATGTCATGCTGTTGGACGATAAGACCTATCCCTACATTCGTATCACGAAAGGCGAGCGGTTCCCGCGGATTCTGAAAACGCGGATTCTGAAGGGCGACGGCAGTAAGTACTTCGGGCCCTATGCCGACGTCGGCGCGCTCAACCGGATCATCAGCCTGTTGAACGATGTCTATCGCCTGAAGCGCTGCGGCCGCGAGGACTTCCCCGCGGGTTGGCGGCCCTGTCTGCACGGCTTCATCGGGAACTGCGACCGGCCTTGCGCCGGCGAGGTCGATCCCTTGGAGTACGCGAAGCGTATCGCGGCGGCGTCGGATTTTCTGCGCGGGAAAAGCCGCGGGCTGATTTTCTTTCTGACGGAGCGCATGAAAGACGCGGCGGCGCGTATGGATTTCGAGGACGCCGCGAAATGGCGCGACCTCATCGGGTCCGCGGATGCGGTAACGGAGCGGCAGAAGGTCGATCTTTTGTCTTCCGGAAACATGGATATCCTCATCGCGACGGAAGCGGCCGAGGGGCAGATGGCGCAGGTGTCGGTATTCTTCGTGCGGGACGGGCGGCTCGTCGGGCGTGAGATTCACCGTCTTGACGCCGCGGAAGGCAGCGCAAAGACGGAGATCGTATCGGCGTTTTTGAAGCAGTATTACGCGAATCAAACCATGCTGCCGAAAGAAATCCTTTTGGAGGAACACATCGAGGACGAGGGGGCCATCGCGGACTATCTGGCCGCGGCCGCGATCGACGCCGGGCCGGAGGGGGGGGACAGGACAGAAGGGGACGGTTCATTTGTCCCAAAGGGCGGGACAAATGAACCGTCCCCTTCTGTCCCGCTGCGTATCACGGCGCCGCTGCGCGGGAAGAAGCGCGATTTGCTTCGGCTTGCGCAGCACGATGTCGAGGAATCGTCAAAGCTCAGAAACGACGTCCTCGCGGCGCGGCGCGAAAAAGAAACGGATGCGCTGCAGGGGCTGCTCGCCGTGATCGGCGGGGCGGGCGGCGGGGCGGAGAACGGCAACACGGATGAACCGTCCCCTTGTGTTGAACCGTCCCCTTTTGTCTTGCGGATTGAGGCTTACGATATTTCTCATACGGGGGGGACGGGCAGTGTCGGCGCGATGGTCGTTTTTCGCGGGGCGGAAAAAAGCCGCCGGGATTATCGCAGATTCCGCATCCGCTCGGAGGGCGGCGCGGATGATTACGGCGCGATGCAAGAGGTCCTCTACCGGAGATTCCGGCGCGGGCTCGCGGGGGAGAAAGGCTTTGACGAGCTGCCCGGCGTCCTGCTTGTGGATGGCGGCAAGGGGCATGTCAGCGCGGCGGAACAGGTACTTTCGGCGATGAAGGTGCGCGTGCCGGTGCTCGGCATGGTCAAGGACGACCGCCACCGGACGCGGGGGCTGATCGCGCGCGGGGAGGAAACGGACCTGACGGATCTGCCCAATCTCTATCATCTCATCGGGACGATTCAGGAGGAGGTACACCGCTTCGCCGTTGAGTATCACCGGGGCGTGCGCGGCAAAAGCGCGGTGAAGTCGGAACTCGACGGCATTCCGGGCGTCGGGGAGAAACGAAGAAACGCGTTGTTCATTCGGTTCGGCGGCATAGCGGCCATCAAAGACGCAAGCGCGGAGGAACTCGCGGCGGTCCCAGGCATGAATGCGAAAACAGCGGCGGCCATAGTGGATTATTTCAAAAAAAAATGATATATTACTATGTAATTAAAATTAGAGCGGCGCAGGACCGCGGGAGGCGAAGCAATGACAGCAAATAAGACAAAGGACGAGATCGACGGCGAAGAGGAGCCGATGATCGTGACGCTGGAGTTCGACGACGGCACGGAGATTGAAACCGAAGCGATGGGCGTCTTTGAGGTGGAGGGCAAGGAGTACATCGCCCTCATCCCGGACGATGATTCCGACGATGTGTACCTCTACGGATATCAGGAAACAGGCGAGGACGAATTCGAGCTCGTCGACATCGAGGACGAAGCGGAATTCGACAAGGTCGTCGCGGAGTTTGATACCCTCATGGAGGAAGAGTAGGCCTTCGGGCCGGTTCGCGGCATGGCTCCATGACAGAAACAAACTTTGATATTATCATAGTCGGCGCCGGCGCCGGCGGCGTTTTTGCGTCTTACGAATTGACAAAGCTTGGCACGAACGCGCGGGTGCTGCTGCTTGAAAAAGGACGGGAGCTTTCGCGGCGGCACTGTCCGATCAGCGAGGGGAAGGTGCCGCGCTGTATCGGCTGCGACCCGTGCAGTATTATGAACGGATACGGGGGCGCGGGCACGCTTTCCGACGGGAAGTACAATATTACAACGGAGTTCGGCGGCGATTTGCATCTGCGTATCGGCGCGGACGAAGCGATGGCGCTCATGGAGTATGTCGATTCTGTCCTCGTGGGGATGGGCGGCGGCGACGCGAAGCTCTATAGTACGGCGGGCGGCGATCTGAAAACCGTCGCTTTGCAAAATAACCTGCACTTGCTTGACGCGAAGGTGAGGCATCTCGGAACGGACCGCAACGTCACAATCCTCGGCAACATTTACGATTACATAAAGGATCATATTGCCATCGAGTTCGGCGCGGACGTGACCGATGCGGGACAGACGGACGGCGGGTTTTTCGTACAGACGGCGGGCGGCGCGCGTTATACGTGCAAGAAGCTGGTGCTGGCCGCGGGGCGGTCGGGGTCGCGGTGGATGAGCGATGTCATGACGCGGTTCGGCGTGACGCTCAAGAGCAACCGCGTTGATATCGGCGTTCGAGTGGAGCTGCCGGCGGAGATTTGGGAACACATCACGAGCGAGGTGTATGAAAGCAAGATTGTCTACAAAACGGATAAGTATAACGATGTCGTGCGGACGTTTTGCATGAATCCTTACGGGGAGGTGGTAACGGAAAACACGAACGGCATCATCACGGTCAACGGGCACAGCTACGCGGACCCGAGCCGGCATACGCGCAATACGAACTTCGCGCTGCTTGTGACGAACAAGCTGACGGAGCCGTTTGAGGGCAGCAACGAATACGGCGAGTCGATCGCGCGGCTGTCCAATATGCTCGGCGGCGGTGTGCTGCTGCAGCGCTTCGGCGATCTGATCAAGGGGCGGCGCAGCAGTGTGAAGCGGATGGAGAAGTGTTTCACGGTTCCGACGCTCGCGGCGACGCCGGGCGATTTGAGCCTTGTGATTCCCAAGCGGCAGCTCGACGATATCATCGAGATGATCTACGCGTTGGACAAGATCGCGCCGGGGACGAGCAACGAGGATACGCTGCTCTACGGGGTCGAGGTCAAGTTTTACAATTCCGAGGCGGAGGTTGACGCGGGGCTTGAAACGAAAATCCCGGGGCTGTACGCCATCGGGGACGCGTCGGGGGTAACGCACAGCCTGTCGCAGGCGGCGGCAAGCGGGGTTCATGTGGCGCGGCGATTGGCGGGAACAAAATAAGGAGGTACAAGGATGTATATGACGAGTAAGGAACGAATGACTGAAAAAATTGCGGCGTTCAGCAAGTTTGGCGATCTCGGGAACGGCGGGATTACGCGCCTGTCGCTTTCACCGCCCGCGTTGGCCGCGCGGGCTGAATTCAAGCGGCGCGCCGAAGCACTCGGGATGACGGTGGCGTCGGATGACATCGGCGACATCTACGCGACATGGCCGGGTACGGAGGATTTGCCGCGTCTTGTGATGGGATCGCACGCGGATTCCGTTCGCAGCGGCGGCAATTATGACGGGATATACGGCGTCCTTTCGGGCCTTGAAGCGGCGGAAACCATTATCACGGAGGGGATCAAGCTCCGTCACCCCATCACGGTCATGATTTGGACGAATGAAGAGGGGGCGCGGTTTGAGCCGGCCATGATGTCGTCGGGTATCGTACTCGGGAAATGGACGAAAGAGTCTATGCTCGCTGTCGTCGAAACGGAGGGCAAGGAGACATTCGGAGGGGCACTCGCGGCGAGCGGTTGGGTCGGCGATGAGAGAAACCGCCTGAATCCGAAAGATTATTGCGCGTATTTTGAGCCGCATATCGAGCAGGGCCCCGTTCTTGAGGAAGAGGGGCTGCAGATCGGCGTGGTCGAGGGCGTCGTGGGGATGGTTAATTACGACATTATTCTGGAAGGCGTGTCGAGCCACGCGGGTACGACGCCGCAGCAGTATCGGAAGGACGCGCTGAGGGCGGCGTCGAGGGTCATTCTTGACCTTTGGGACAAGCTCGGGGCGATCGCGGACGACCTCGTGTTCACGACGGGGGAGATCGTCTGCCGGCCGAACATCCATACGGTCGTGCCGAACTACGTGAAGTTTTCGCTCGACAGTCGGCACAGGGATCCCGAAATCATAAAGCAGGTCGTCGCGGTGATCGAAGGGCTGCCGAAGGATGTGTACGGGTGCAAGCTCAGCTACGAGGAACATTGGGGCCGAAAGACCATCGGATTCAACGCGCGGCTGCTTGGCTTTGCCGAGAACGCGGCGAAGGAGTTGGGCTATACATACAAAAGGATGTATTCGGGCGCGGGGCACGA
>JAITNA010000210.1 GCA_031290715.1 Eubacteriales Family XIII. Incertae Sedis bacterium
AAAGAAGGGACGTAATTCGCCGACAACACATTCTAAAATATTTTTTCAAAACACCCGACACTTCGGCTTGCTCAATTGTATTAGTAGTGAAGGAGGGCAAAGCGATGGCAAAATCTTTATTGCGTACGGATAAAGAGGTTGCGGAAATTTATATGCGCCAAATGAGAACTGTTTACCGTGTTTGCTTCACATACATGAAAAATGCCGCTGACACCGAGGATGCCGTTCAAGACACTTTTTATAAAATGCTGGCATCCGGAGTGGTATTTGAGAGTGGGGAGCATGAAAAGGCGTGGCTAATCCGAACTGCGGCAAACGTCTGCAAAAACAGCATTCGGCACTGGTTCCGTAAACACGAGGACTTGGCAGACTATGAAAATCTCCAAGGCGCTGGTAACATCGAAATCGACGATACGTTTGAAGCAGTCATGGGTTTACCCGACAAATACAAGTCGGTGGTTTACCTCTACTACTACGAAGGCTGCACAACGCCGGAGATTTCGGATATCCTTCAAAAACCTCAATCTACAATCCGCAATCATCTGCATGAGGCGCGAGGCGTACTCAAAGAAAAATTAGGAGGTGAGTTCCAATGAAAGATACAAGAATTGTTGATTCATGGAACAAAATCGAGCCTAACGCTGTTGCTGAAACGCGGATGCTCGATGCAGTACTCGCCCGTAACCAATCGGGTAAATTAAAAAAGGAAAAGGTGCTCACTATGACTAAAACATTTAACTTGAAAAGGCTCGCCCCCATCGCGGCTTGCTTTATACTCGTAATCGCTCTCGCAGCTGTCGCGGGGAACAATGCGGGTTGGTTCGGCGGCAATGTCTATACGGCAGATTTAGGCGGCGGCAGCACGCTGAGTTTTTACAAATCAGATATGCCCGGCACCGGCAGTTTCGCTTTTGACTTCGATGTGTCCTCGCGTGACTTGACCGATAGCGAAATCAAGATACTGTTTGGCGATTTACCCGCCGCCGCTTATGCAGCGTTCAACGCGGAGAATCACTCGTTCGTGCGGCTTGAAGGTGAAATCGGTGATACAAAGGTGATATTAGCCGCACCGGGCGCACCGCTTACCGACACAATTATCCAAGGCAATGAGAACGTTTCTGAGATTAACGGTGTTCCCGTTACAGCAGGATATTTTGTCACAAAAGCGAACAGCCAAGGTGTAAAAACTATCATCTGCTTCGCCTCTTGGAAATTGGGTGATGTAATCGAGTATGTTCAGCTTGGCGGTAACTACGATGACAGCGAAGCCTTCCGCAATGAAATAGCTTCAGTTATTGAACGACTGATTCAAAACGGCACACCTGATTTGAATCAGATTGCTGAATAAAAAAACGACGAGAAACGGTAGTGTTGAATAAATCGACACTACCGTTTTTTAGCTGCATCAAAAAATTGGAATTGACTACTGTTCCGTAGCATCGAAAGAGGAAACGAAACGCTCTCCGCACAATGGGGACGCGCACAATGGGGACGCACAATGAGGTTACGGTAAGCGTCCTCCTTCTTTTTTCGTTTTCCGACCGTGCAAAATCCAGTACAACGGCAAGCAAAAGACCGCAAGCCCAAAAGCAGAGAAATACATTTCCCGGTACCCGGCGGCCGTGATGATCAGTCCCGCGACGACCGGACCGACCGCTGTTGCTGTGTCGAGAAAAATATAATAGGTGGCATTTGCGACACCCAGTCGATGACGGGGAACCAACCCGACAATCATTGCAAGCGTACACGTCTGAATACAACCGAGTCCCGCACCGATCAGGCCCGCCGCAATCAATACCATAACGCCGAATCGGCTTTGTCCCATAATCAGGAATCCCAATGCAAAAACGGCAATTCCCGGGATGAGCACAACATTGGGCCCCTTGGCGTCAAAGAGCTTGCCGACCAACGGCCTTGTGACAAGAACCATCGCGGCATATACGATGAATATATACGAGGCCGTCCAAGAAAATCCGGTTTCATTCACAAATACTGCGACAAAGGAGATAATAGAAGAATAACAACCATAAATCATAAAGCAAAGAACGGCGATCGGCAGCACCCTTTTCTCAAAATACTTCGACAAGCCTTTTGCCGCAAGATTGACCCCTTGCACCCGTGCGGCTTTCTCCAATTCAGAAAGTTTGAGAAAAGGTAAAAGACTGATCCCGAGCGCAGACATAAGCGTACAAAACGCAAAAATGGCATGATATCCGTTCTCGCTCAGCAAAATGGCAAAATATGGGCCGATTGCCGTACCGACAATCTGGCTCATTGTAAAATACCCCACCCCCGCGCCGCTGCGATTTTTCGGGATAATGCTGGACACGATGGTAATGGCAGTATTTGCCGCGACGCCGAAGGCAAACCCATTTAAAAATCGAACAATACAAAAGAAAATATAATTATCAGCCGCAAAGTAGACCAAGGAAAACAGTGTCATCCCGATGATCCCCAACGTAAACATCTTTTTGTACCCAAGCGTCTGTATATACCGGCCGGCAAATATCCGGGCAAAAACCGCGCCGCCCACGTAAATGCTGGCGGCAAACCCTGCCGCGCTCTTTGAAACAAGAAATTCCTCCAACGCATAGCCGGCCGACATCGTTATCAGGGAATAAAAATTGAGACTCGCGAAGAAGTTAATCACCATCAAAATGACATAGTTCCGTGTCCAGAGTTTTTCGTTGTTCATAATTTCAAATCCATAATGCGGTCACACAGCACACCTTCCATTCAAACTCGAACTTCATCTCAGCATAATCGCGCCATATTCGCGCCGCTATTCACGCCAAATCGCGGCCGTCAGTCCGGCGTGAACAGCGCATCCATTGTTACCTGCGAATTCACGATGCCGGCGTGTATATTCTGTTTCACGCCGTAGGTGGTGATCATCGCGATGTGTACGCTTTTGTGCGTCTTTGTTTCCTGCGTGAATGCTGACAGCTTGTTTCTAAGATCGTCCTCGCCGGCTTTGTCGATGGCATAGGGGTGTTTTGAAAATTTGATTTCGCATAGGTCGACGACGTTATCTCCGCGCTCAATGACGAGATCGATCTGTGCGCCGGGGACGGAATGCTTGCTGCGCCACGACGAGATACCGATCAGCACGCCCGCAATGCCAAGGCCGGACCGGATCTGCTCGATGTGCCGAAAGCAGACAAGCTCAAAGGCGTACCCGCGCCACGCGTTCAAGCGCGGTGAATCGCGCAGCCCCGTCCAGTAATGAATGTCCGTCGGGCGCGCGCCGTGCATGAACGAAAAATAGAACAGCGAAAAACTGTCGATCAGTTGGTAGAGCGCGCCGTTGGCCTTGCTTGGGAAAGCGAGGTATTTTCGGATGAACCCGCTGAGTTCGAGATCCTCAAGAATCTTTGTCAGCGTCCCGCCGTTCTTGTGCTTCGTGGCTTCAATCAACTCGTCGCGCGTCATGCCGCGCATTTTCCGGCTGAGCGCGCGGACGACCTCGATATAGTGCTCCGATTTTTTGAACAGCGAAGCATAGAGTTCCTGAAATTCCTCTTTCAACGGCGCGTTTTCGGCAAAAATAATATTGTCCGCATTGCCCGCAAGACTGTAATTGTTTTCAAAATAGCCGAGATAATACGGGATGCCGCCGAAAATCATATAGCTTTCGATGATATCGTATCGGTTGAGCAACACATTTTTTGATTTGAGAAAAGCTTCGCATTCGTGAAGAGTGAACGGATTCAGATGAATCTTCCCCGTCACGCGGTTGTGCAGACCACCGCGGTTCCGAAACAGCTTTCGCGTAATCCATGATGTCGCCGATCCGCATACGATGAACAGGATGTCGCTCCGCGCGGATGCGAAAGCGTTCCAAAAATAGTCGAACGCTTTCAGAAACCCGGACTTGGGATTGTCGAGCCAAGGCATTTCGTCGAAGAAGATGACCTTCTTCTTTTTGCTTTTTGAGGATCGGATCAGGTCGGACAACAAATCGAACGCCTGCATCCAAGTTTCGATGGTTTCGGGGGTTCTCGCACCGTGGGCTATGATCGCCTTCGCAAAACGTTCCAGATGTTCCGTTTTGTTCGCATCGATCACGCCTGTAAAATAAAAGAAAAAATCATCCCCGAACGCTTGCCTGATCAGATAGGTCTTGCCGACACGCCGCCTTCCATACACAGCGACCAACTCCGCCTGATCAGAGCGATGATATTTTTGCAGCAGCTTAATTTCCCGTTCCCGTCCGACCAACATATCCGATCCTCCTTTTCCTTGAAGATATTATCAGCTCAAACTGTGAAAAAATATGATGTTTAAGCTGATAATATTTTTGGTGATTTTGATTATACCTTGAAAACACAGTGTTGTAAAGGGAGGGGTAAAAAATTATCAGCTCAAACTGCGAAAAAAGATGGTGTTTAAGCCGAAAATGCCATATGCCCGCATGCGCGCAAAGCGTGAGAACCGTCCCCGTGCGTTCTGAAGAAACGGGGATGTCAAATGTTTCCATATTTGTTTTTCGCTTGCGCGGGGGGGATTATTCTATTATAATGTATGAACGCCGCAACGGCGGCGGCAGAGAAATTGAATATGGGGCATACAGCCCAACTCTCTGTGTCGGGAAAACCGACGCCATTCAGTCCGGAGGGAGGTGAAACAGTGAATCGTTATGAAGTGTTTTTTGTCATTGCAGCTGCGCTGGAGGACGAAAAGAAGAACGCTGTCGTCGAAACCGTAAAAGGGATCATCGAGGACGGCGGCGAGGCGACGCGCGTCGATGTGATCGGCTTGCGAAGGCTTGCTTATCCCATTCAGAAGAAAAACGAGGGCTACTATGTGCTCATTGAATTCAATGCGCCCGCAGAGCTGCCCAAAGAGCTTGATAGAAGGCTCCGTATTTCCGACGATGTGATCAGGCATATCATCATTAACAAGGATGAAAAGTAGAAAAAGAGGTGTACTATGAATGTTGTGATTTTGATCGGCAATCTCGCACGGGACCCTGAAAAAAGCTACACGAACAGCGGTATGGCGGTGACGCGGTTCACGCTGGCGATCAATCGGATCACGCGAAAGGAAGGCGCGGACAGCGCGGACTTCATTCGCATTGTCGCGTTTGACAAGCAAGCCGATTTTGTGGAGCGGTATTTCAAAAAGGGCAATAAGATCGCCGTGGAAGGACGAATCCAAACCGGCAGTTATGACGACAAGGACGGCAAGAAAGTCTACACAACGGATGTGATTGCCAATCGTCTTGAATTCGTTGAGCGCAAGGATCAAAGCGGCGGCGGTTATGGCGGCGGTGGCGGCGGGAACAGCTAAGGCGGCTCCGGCTCCGGTGGCGGCGGCTATGGCGGCGGCAATGACGCTTTCGGCGGGCAGTTTGACGGGCCCTCGGATTCGGCTCCCGCGGCTCCCGCGGCCCCTGCACCCGGCGGCGGGCTTCCCCCCGATTTCGCCGAGATCGACGACGGGGACGACGATATGCCGTTTTGAACCGGCCAACAGAAACAGAAGCAATGAAGCGAAATAAGGAGTGACAAATATGGAAAAACAAAGGCGCGGCGGCGGCATGCGGCGAAAAAAAGTATGCCCGTTTTGCACGGACAGGAATTTGAAGATCGACTATAAGGATGCGGATATGCTGTCGAAGTTCATCACGGAACGCGGCAAGATTCTGCCCAAACGGGTGACGGGCGTATGCGCGATTCACCAAAGGGCCTTGGCGGTCGAGATCAAGCGGGCACGAATCGTAGCGCTTCTGCCGTATGTAAGAGATTAACGGCAAGTGGGCGAAAAGGTACTTTTCAGGATTGCCAGGCCGTACATCTTCGGAGGGTTGATTGCCATTGCGGGCGTCGCCGTCCTGCTTTTGTTCGGTGTGCCGCCGTATCCGGCGTGCGGGATTGGTTTCGCCGCCTATGCGGTGTTCGTTTTGGTGGTTCGGAGTCTGCAAAGAAACTGGTTTGCGGAGTATCTGACGGCGACCCATGATGAGATTGAGGAAACGCTGCGCTACTCCGTCGCCAACCATCCGCTGCCGCTTTGCCTTGTCAACAGCGAGGGCGTCCTCGCTATGGCCAACGAAAAGTTCAAAGCGATTTTTCCGGGCGCGAAGATACTCAAGACGGATATCGGCGCGGTAATCGGCGCGGAAAATCTGGACCTTTTGCGCCGGGAGGAAGATGTCGATATCGGGCTTCGGGCCGCGGACAGGGACTATCAGGTGCTGGCAAGCTATGTGAACAAAGACGTCAGCAACAGCGCAATGTTCTATTTTCTTGACGTAACGGAGATCGGCGAGCTGAAACAGATCAACGCGGATGAAAAGCTTTGTTATTGTTATCTCATTGTTGATAACTACGAGGACATTCTTCAGGCGTCGCCGGACGAAACCAGATCGCTTCGGGCGGCCGCGATCGAGTCGCTCATTCGGCAGCTCGCGGGGGAGGTGGACGGGTCGCTCCTGAAATACAGGAGTTCGGCCTATCAAATCCTTTTCAGCCGGAAGCAGTATCAGAAATTGGAAAGCGGCAAGTTTGCGATTCTTGACGGCGCAAGGCATTTGGAAACAGACGCGGATTTCCCGACGTCGTTCAGCATCGGAGTGGGATTGGGCGGGACGCCTGTGCTCTCCGAGAAATACGCGAGCTATGCGCTCGACCTGGCGAGAGGCCGGGGCGGGGATCAGGCGGTCGTGAAGAGCGGCGATTCCGTGGAATATTTCGGCGGCCGCGTGCAGGTGATTGAAAATCGGAACAAGGGAAAGTCGCGTGTCATGTCGCACGCCATCCGGCAGCTTGTCAGCGAGTCGAGCAACGTCCTTATTATGGGGCATAAATACGCGGATATGGATTCTTTCGGCGCGTCCATCGCCTTGTACCGTATGGTGACGACACACGGGAAAAACGCGGCCATCGTGCTGAACGGGTTCAATCATTCGCTGGCGGAGGTACACAAGATTGCCGTCGAGAGCGGAAACTACCGATTTGTGGGGAGTGAAGAAACGCTCAAGCTCATCAACGACGGCACCTTGCTGATCGTGATCGATACGCATGTACCGGATATGACGGACGACAGCACGCTGATCGGCAAGACCGGCAAGATGATTGTGATCGATCATCACCGGAAGCGGGAGAGCGTAATCGAGGGCGCGACGCTGATGTACATGGAGCCGAACGCCTCTTCGACCTCGGAATTGGTCACGGAGATTCTGCAGTATGATGATGATATCCGCAAGATCGGGAAGTTTGAAGCGGAGATGCTGCTCGGCGGTATCTTCATTGATACAAACAACTTTTCCGTTAAGACGGGCGCGCGGACGTTTGAAGCGGCGGCGTGGCTGAGGATGAACGGGGCCGAAACCACGAATGTACGGCAGTTTTTGCAAAGTGATATGGAAGATTTTCAGCAGCGGGCGAGCATTACGGGCAACGCGGAGTTCACCGAGGGCGGGATTGCCATCTCCGCAGGCGAGGGCAAACACGACAATGCGCAGATCATCATTGCGCAGGCCGCGGACGAGCTTTTAGACATCAAGGGGATTCGCGCGAGCTTCGTTGTGGGCGCCACGACGAAAGAGATTGTAATCAGCGCCAGATCGCTGGGCGACATCAATGTACAGCTCATTATGGAAAGGTTTGGCGGCGGCGGCCATCTCACAATGGCGGCGGCGCAGGTCATGGATACGACGGTGGATGAGGTGCTTGCAAACCTCAAGAAATATATTCGCGAAGCGGAAGGAGAAAACAAATGAAACTGATTTTATTGGAGGATGTCGTCGGCGCCGGGAAAGCCGGGGATGTGGTGGAGGTCGCGACGGGATACGCGCGCAACAAGCTGCTTCCGTCGGGGCTTGCCCTCGAGGCCAGCAAGGCCAACATGAATACATTGGAACACAGGCGGGCCAAGATCGCCGCCAAGAAAGCGGCTGACCGGGAAACGGCGCAGGCACTGGCCGATCAGCTCTCGGGCCGGGAAGTCAGCTTTGTCGCGAAAGCGGGCGAAGCGGGCAAGCTCTTTGGGTCTGTTACCGCGCAGGATATTGCGGCGGCTGTGGCGGAGAAGCACGGGTTTGAGATCGACAAGCGAAAATTGGATCTGGATTCCCCCATCAAAGAGATCGGGACGCATGAGGTTTCGATCAAAATCTACCCGGAAGTCGCCGCGGTCATCAAGGTGATCGTGGAAGCGGAGGGCGGCGCGCCCGAAGCTGTGCCTGCACCGGAACCGGCGGCCGCCGAAGAGCGCGCGGAGCCGGAGGATTTTTCGCCCGCGGCGCGGGACGACAGCGAGGACGCGGCGGCAGACCGGGATGATGTTGATGAGGATGTTGAGGAGGATGTTGAGGACGCGGATACGGACGCGGAGGACATCTTGGACGGAACGGAAGCTGACGATTCGGAATCGGAAGAAGTATAGCTTCGTGCGGGAGCAGGGGAACAGCAATGCCGGAACGGATACCGCCGCATAGCGAGGAAGCGGAACAGTCTATCCTCGGAGCCGCCTTACAAAACGAATCCGCCATGAAAGAAACGGTGGAAACGCTTCGCGGCGACGATTTTTACATGCACGGGAATACGATCATCTTTGACGCGATCAAGGAGCTTTATCAGGCAAGCCGGCCGGTCGATTTGACGACGGTGACGGAGATCCTGAAGCGCATTGGGATGTTTGAGGCCTGCGGCGGCATGAACTATCTCGCAACGCTGTCCGACATCGTCCCCTCCCCCTCCAATGCCCGGCATTACGCGGACCTTGTCCGCGAAAAGGCGATGCTGCGCCGGCTCATCGAAGCGGCGGACGAAATGCGCGATCAGGGCTATCGTCAGGAGGACGAGGCCGACGCGGTTCTGATCGACGCGGAAAAAAAGATTCTCGCCATCGCGCAGCGGGGCCGGGAAGGCGACGTCATGCCGATCAAGGACGTCCTGAATGAAAATATCCGCCGCATTGAGGAGCTCAGCAAGATTGAGGGAAATTTGACGGGGGTCCCGACGGGATTTTCGGCCTTGGACAAATATACGCTCGGGTTGCAGCGTTCGGAGATGGTCGTCCTCGCCGCAAGGCCGGGGCAGGGCAAGACGTCCCTCGCGCTGAACATTGCGCTGAACGCCGCGGAGAAAGCGGACGCGAAGGTACTCGTGTTCAGTCTGGAGATGAGCACGTTCGCGCTCGGGCAGCGCCTGCTCAGTTCGGAAGCGGAGATCGAGTCTACGGTGATTCGCAACGGCAGCGTATTTCGGAGCGACGACGGGCGGCGCAAGATCATTGACGCGGTGAACAGGCTTTCGGAGATCAGTTTGTCCATCGAGGACAACAAGACGGGCCTGACCATCAGCCAGATTCGCAACACCTGCCGAAGATACAAGGCCCGGCAAGGCGGGCTCGACCTTGTCGTCGTCGACTACTTGCAGCTCATCGATTTCGGCGGCAGCGGGAGATCGTCGTCGCGGCCGGAAAACAGGCAGCAGGAGGTCACGACCATCTCGCGCAATCTGAAGCAGCTTGCCATGGAAATGGAATGCCCCGTCCTTGTGCTGTCACAGCTCTCGCGCGCGGTCGAAACGCGGGGTCAGCACCACAGGCCGGTCCTTTCCGACCTTCGGGAGTCCGGCGCGATCGAACAAGATGCGGACGTGGTTCTGTTCATCTACCAGAGGACGCGGGGCGACGACGACGAGGGGCCCGATCCCGAAGCGACAAGGGCGCTCGCGATCGCCAAGAACAGGAACGGGGAAACCGGAGAGATCACACTGCGCTGGATCGGGAAATTCACAAAATTCCTGCATTATGATCCGGGCGTCGATCAATTTATTTAGGAATAGGAGGTGCGGCATGGCGACAGCAGCCGTTATCGGCTCCCAATGGGGGGATGAAGGAAAAGGGAAAATCATCGACTATCTGGCGAAGCGGGCGGATATGGTGGTTCGCGGCCAAGGGGGAAACAACGCGGGGCATACCGTCGTAATCGGCGGCAAAAAGTATGCGCTGCACCTCATCCCATCCGGCGTGCTCAATCCCGGAACGGTCAACATTATCGGAAACGGTGTGGTCATAGACCCGAAAGGCTTTTTTGACGAGATCAAGGTACTTGACGCGGACGGGATTGATACGAGCCGAATCTTTGTCAGTGATCGCGCGCATATCGTTTTTCCGTATCACAAGGAACTGGACCGCCTGAGTGAAAACGCGAAAGGCGATGAAAAGATCGGCACAACACAAAAAGGGATCGGACCTTGTTATTGCGACAAGACGGCGCGGGTCGGCATCAGGACGTGCGATATGCTTCGGCCGGAACGCTTTCGCGAAAAGCTCGCCGCGCGCGTCAAGGCCGCGAACGAAACCATTGTGAAGATTTACGGGGGGGCGCCGATGGATGAAGCGGCGATTCTGGAAGAATATACCGATCTTGCGCGGCGTTTGAGCCCCTACATCCGGGATACGGGCGTGTTGGTCGACGGCGCGATCCGGGAGGGGAAAAACGTTCTTTTTGAAGGCGCGCAGGGCAGTTTGCTCGATCTGGATTTGGGCACCTACCCCTTTGTGACGAGTTCGCATCCGGTGTCGGGCGGGTTCGCGATCGGGTCCGGCATCGGGGCGGCGTCCATCCGGGAGGTCGTCGGGATCACAAAGGCCTATACCACGCGGGTCGGGGCAGGCCCCTTTGTGACCGAATTGACAGACGCGGTCGGGGACATGATTCGCGAGCGCGGGCACGAGTACGGGACGACGACGGGCCGCCCGCGCCGCTGCGGTTGGTTTGACGGCGTCGTCGTGCGCTACAGCGCGAGGATCAACGGCACGACGGGCACGGCGCTCATGCTGCTCGATGTGCTCGGCGCGTTTGACGAGATACGCCTTTGCTATGCCTATGAGCACGAGGGGCGGGAAATCACGGACTTTCCGGCGGATTTGGAAACGCTGCACGAATGCCGTCCCCGCTACCGGACGGCGCCGGGCTGGAAAACGGACATCACAGGCTGCCGGAGTTATGACGATTTGCCCGCGGAAGCGAGGGCCTATGTCCGGGCCGTCGAAGAGATCACGGGGGTTCCCGTCAAGATTATTTCTGTCGGGCCGGGGCGGGATCAAACGATCGTGCGGGAAGAAATCCTGTAATGACCTATTCGATTGAGCGGCCAAGAAACAGCAATCTCGGCGATACGGCAATCTCCAATCTTTTCATTACGGAATATATGCCGGATGTGCCGGACGGCGAGTTTGTCAAGGTGTATATCTACGCCTATATGTGCTGCCGTCAGGGCGTGGCGCTGACGCATTCGGAGCTTGCGGTGCGGCTCGGATTGCCGGTCGAGAAAATCCTCGCGGCCTGGCGGTATTTTTCGGATCGGCGGATCGTGCGGAAGATTCCGGCCGCGCCGGACGGCGAAACGCATTTTGACGTCGAGTTCATCGATATCAAAGGGCGCGTTTTTTGCGCGGAAGAGTCCCCATCGAAAGGCGCGGAGGAACGGGCAAGGACCGCACTGGAGGACCGGGACCGGAAGGCGCTGTTTGAGAAAATCGCGGCCATTTGCGGCGCGCCGTCGATGGGTTCTGACGACGCCCGAAAAATAATGAGGTGGCTTGACGAATGGGAAGCGACGCCGGCGATTGTCGAATGCGCTTACATCTATTGCCGCGATACGGCGAAAAACACGCGCACGGACTATGTCGGGCGCGTCGTGCGAAAATGGGCGGAACAGGGGCTTCGGACGGGCGAGGACGCAAGCGAATATTTGGCCGCCGTGGATGCGCGGTTCGGCTTGTACAAACAATTGATGGAAGCTTTGGGCATGCAGTATTCGCGGATCACGGAAGCGGAGAAACAGATCTTTGACCAATGGCTCGACGAGTACGGATATACGCCGCAGCGCTTACTGGAGCTTTCCGCAAAGACGGCGGGGGCCAGCAACAAACTGACTTACATGGGCGGCATTATCCGGAAAGACCGGGAGGGGAGCGGCGGCTCCGGCGGTGTCGGGGGCTCCGGGGGGATTTCGGGCCGAAGCGGCTACTATCATAATGTCCGCGTCAAGAATGAAGAGGGCGCAAAAGCGCGGCGCGAGGAGGTCTACAGCGCGGCGCCGATGATCCGGCGCGCGGAGGAGGAGATCGAATATCTGAGCATTGAGCTGACAAAGCTCCTGATTTCTGATATGTCCGACAAAAAGAGCGCGGTTGACCGGATATCCGCGGACATCCGCACAAAGACGGCGGAGCGGGACCGCCTGATGGAAAAAGCGGGGTTCGAGCCCGGCTATATGGACATCAAGTACGATTGCGTCCGGTGCAAGGACACCGGTATGCTCGAAAACGGGACAAGCTGCGACTGTTTGCCGGCGTGAGTTGCGGGATTCATGAGTTTTTCTTTATCTCCTCGTTCGCGGTCAATTTTTTAATATGTTTATTTCCAAGCAATGATTTTAATTGTGTAATGGCGACTTGGTTGAGCTGAACAAAGACAAGCCAAATGTACACTTTATTTCGTAACGCTTCCTTAGCGTGGGCAGATTGCTTTAATAGGGCAATGCTCGAAACAATTCCCGCAATGCAGGCAATGTTCTTGTTTTATAAGGTACGGTTGGCCGCGTTCAAGGCATCTCTGCGGACAGACATCCGCACAGACCCCACAACCTGTACAGATTTCAGAAATGCGATAGCCCTTTTGCGATACGCCGGCATTGCCAATCGTATAGCTTCCCCGGAAAATGGGATTGACTCCCATGTGAAAATATTCAATCTCTGCGTCTTGAATACAGAAAAGAATACAAATTTCTCTTGTGTTGCCGGGATAAACATTGGCAAGATACGGTTGTTCAGTGAAGATAATATCCGTCCATTTTTTCTGCTCTGCGCCGGGCGCAACTTCTGCCTGAGCAGAAAGACGAATCATCTCTTTGTATTTTGTATAGCCCAAAATCTGCACTTTACGATTTTTCTGTAATTCCTTGCAAAAATTTTTCCCTCTGGCAGTGAGAAAATAGAGGGCATCTTGCTCATAATGGATGGCGCTAATATTACGCACCTGTGGATTGCCGGCCTGATCTACCGTAGCAAACGCTGCCACGCCCACATATTTTAGCTTTTCCAGACAACCTTTAGCGTCCATACTTTTCACCATGGTATTTGTGTTGTGCATTGCAAAACTTCGTTCATGTTGAAACCTCTTTCCAGCATTGCGGGTCTGCCGCATAAAAATCTCCTGCCGTGCCATAGGCAACGGCGGGGCAACCACGACAAAAACGCAGCAACTCGCATTTGGCGCACTTCTTAAACGCCCCGTAGTCACGGAAACGGTTCATGCCCGTACTGTTCCATACTTCCGCAAGCCTATCCTCAAACACGTTTCCAACCTTGCTTGCGAAGCGGCGGCAAGCGTAAACATCGCCGTCCGGCAAAATCGTGATATGGCAGTTGCCGCAGTTGCAACCGCCGTAAATCGTGTGCTCGTCGGAAGCGGTGGGTATTTGGAACGCGCCTTGTTCGTACTCAAACAGCGTCCACAGGTGATCTTTGCGGTTGAAATACGTATCGCTGTCCCTGTATTCACGAAATTTGCGGTCGCAGATTTCAAGTAAGGCGCGGTATTCCTTCGGCGCGATGTTCGTATCCTTGTCAGCACTTGTTGGGCAGTAGCGGGCAAATGCGAAAATGTCAACGCCATATATGGCAACCACATCAATCAACGCGGGAATATCCGCACGATTCTCGCCGGAAACCGTGGTCATGATCACCGACCGAATCCCCGCTTTTTTGATAACAGCGATTTTTTCAAGTGTGCGATCGAACGAGCCGGGTTTGCGGAACCAATCATGCGTATCGCGTAAACCATCAAGCGACATTTGGTACTTTTGGCAACCTAAGTCCTTCAGGCGTTCGCATACATCAGCGGTGATGTGAAACGGGTTGCCCATGACCGTAAACGGAATGTCTTTCTCTTTCAGCGTTTCGCAGAGCCGCCAAAAGTCAGTGTGGAGCAGAGGGTCGCCGCCCGTGACATAGAAATACGGCAGCCTACTATAGCGGTCGCAAAATTCCGCGCAGTTTTCAAGGACGCTTTCCATTTGTCCCCACGGCATTGACAGCAAGTTACGGTGTCCTTCCGAAAAGATATAGCAATGCTTGCACCGCTGATCGCACTCGTCCGTGATATGCCATTGAAACGAAAAGTATTGTTTCATCGGATATACCTCATGTAAGCGGCTTACCTCTGTTGATTGCCGAAGTGTTCCCGGCGAGATCACTCCCGCCGGGAACGAGCGAAACTCTCACCGCTTGTCGCTTGCGCCGCAAGCGGTCGGCTTCTCGGTCGGTTTGTCGCCTGCGCCGCAAGCGGCAGGTGTTTCCTCCGGTTTGTCGTTTGCACCGCAAGCGGCGGGCTTATCGCTTGCGCCACAGGACGAGCTATTTTGCCAGTCGGAATGTGTGTAAATCATAGCTTGTGACCTCCTTTTCTGTTCGGGGCCAAATTGCCCCACGCATTTAATTATATCTGCTGCATTTCAGAATGAAAGTACGCACAAATCTATTATGTACTTACCTTTTTGTGCGTATTGAAACCTATCGAGTGTTACGGTACAATATGATGTAACACTATTCTAGCTTGTGAGGTAATCAGTATGAAGACGAAAGATGAATTGCCTGCGTGTCCCGTTGCCACTACCGTTTCGCTCATCGGAAACAAGTGGAAACTGCTCATAATGCGGAATCTCCTTGTCCGTCCGTGGCGGTTCAATGAAATGCAGAAATCCCTTGACGGAATTAGCCAGAAAGTCCTGACGGACAGTTTGCGTTCGATGGAAGCGGACGGAATCATCACCCGAACAGTCTACCCCGAAGTGCCGCCCAAAGTGGTTTACGCGCTATCGGGACTTGGCGAATCCATGCGTCCGATTTTGGATTCGATGGCAACTTGGGGCAAAGAATACAAGGAATCTCTGAGCACAATGAGCACAATGGGGACGTAGTTTTCTGTGTTAACCACAACGCAGTGTACGAAATTGAGTTGGCCGCATACTTCAAAATTTTTGGGAGGGCACAGAAAAGCCCCCAGAGCATATTTCGATTATGGCAACAGCAATCCCGGCGCATGGCGGGCTCCTATCTTGCCGCCCTTAGGCTATATTTTCATATCATCAATGATATAAATGCGCCTTATGCGACTACAGCATAACCGGTAATGCTGAAATTTATGTCGTAGATATTTGTCGGCGGATTTCGGAACGCCAGTTTGTAAGATACAGAATCGTGGTCGGCGGTTATTGTATAGGCCTCCAACACCCCGCCGCTGCAACTGAACCATGTGTACTCTCCCGAAACCGTGTCATAGAGCCCAACATCAAAGTTTTGGAAATCCGTACTCCAGCTCCCGCTGAATGTGACAAGCTGACCCTCGGCAATAGCGAAAGTCGCGGTTGAGGTGAAAATCCGACCCGGAGCCAGATTGCCGACGATCTTTTGCAGTTCAGGAACATTGTATATGGGTAAAGGCATCGTTGCCTCATCGAAAACAACACCGTCGTTGCCGTCTGTTGATGCATCTGTATCTCTCGAAAACCCTGACCCATCAGCATTAGGGACTGCCTGATAGCTGTCGCCGTCCGTCAATGCGTCGATATCCCACGAAAACCCCGACCCATCAACATTCGGGACTTCAGTTGCGTCTTTACCGTCTGTCGCGGCGTTTACGCCGGAAGTCGCAAAAGCGGTTGTCGTTCCCGCAACGAGCACGACCGCGAGCAGAATCCCCGCAAGGGACGTTTTCTTGATTTTCATAATAGATACAATCCTTTCTTCGGTAGCATTTCTGATAAAACTGTTATAGAGTGGGG
>JAITNA010000217.1 GCA_031290715.1 Eubacteriales Family XIII. Incertae Sedis bacterium
GTGGAAGCGAAATTATTTGCTTTCAATTTGTATGGGTTTGATGATATACTATTTGCTAATTATTGCATACAATTGTTTTCCGCGGAGCGAGGGCCTGAGGTGAGATGAACATGAAAAAAATGATTAAAACAATGGATGGAAATACAGCGGCGGCGCATGTTTCGTACGCGTTCACGGATGTTGCGGCGATCTACCCGATCACACCGTCGTCGCCGATGGCGGAGTCGGTGGACGAGTGGGCGGCGCACGGACGGAAAAACATTTTCGGGCAGACGGTGAAACTCACGGAGATGCAATCCGAAGCGGGCGCGGCGGGCGCGCTCCACGGCTCGCTTGCGGCGGGCGCGCTGACGACCACCTATACGGCGTCGCAGGGGCTCCTTTTGATGATTCCCAATATGTACAAGATTGCGGGGGAGCTGCTTCCGAGCGTGTTCCATGTCAGCGCCAGAACGCTGGCCGCGCACGCGCTGTGCATCTTCGGCGACCACGGCGACGTCATGAGCGCGCGGCAGACGGGGTTCGCGATGTTGGCGTCGTCCTCCGTGCAGGAGGTCATGGACCTCGCCGCGGTCGCGCACCTTGCGACGATCAAATCCCGTATCCCCTTCCTTCATTTCTTTGACGGCTTTCGGACATCCCACGAGGTACAGAAGATCGAAGCTTGGGATTACGGCGAGCTGAAAGAATTGCTTGATATGGACGCGGTGCAGGCGTTCCGGGACTGGGCGCTCAATCCCGAGCATCCTGTGATCCGCGGCACGGCGCAAAACCCGGATATCTTCTTTCAGGCCCGGGAAGCGGCGCAGCCGTTCTATGACAGGCTGCCCGGTATCATCGCGGAGTATTTGGAAAAGGTCAGTGAAAAAACGGGGCGGCCCTACCATTTCTTCGACTATGCCGGCGCGAAAGACGCGGAGCATGTGATCGTTGCGATGGGGTCCGTGTGCGAAACCATCGAGGAAACGATGGAAAACGTCCTTGCGGATCGGAAGATCGGCCTTGTGAAGGTACGGCTTTACCGCCCCTTTGTCACGGAGGCCTTCCTTGCCGCGCTGCCGAAGGGCGTCAGGAAGATCACGGTGCTTGACCGCACGAAAGAGCCGGGCGCGCCCGGCGATCCGCTCTATCTCGATGTTTGTGCGGCGCTGCTTGGCAAAGCGGACGCGCCCAAGGTCTTCGCGGGCCGGTATGGGCTCGGCTCCAAGGATACGACGCCCGGTATGGTCAAGGCGGTTTTTGATAACATGGATGCCGCGGAGCCGAAGGATCATTTCACGGTTGGCATCAACGACGATGTGGGCGGCAGTTCATTGCCGTTCGACGCGTCGCTTTCGTCGGAGCCGGACGGCACGATCATGTGCAAGTTCTGGGGCCTTGGCTCCGACGGCACGGTCGGCGCCAACAAAACGGCGATCAAGATCATCGGCGACCACACGGATATGTACGCTCAGGGCTACTTCGCGTACGACTCCAAAAAATCGGGCGGCGTCACGATCTCACATCTGCGTTTCGGGGAAAAGCCGATCAAGTCCACTTATCTTGTCAACAGCGCGGATTATGTCGCCTGTCACAACCAAGCCTATCTGGAGCAGTATGACATGCTGCGCGACCTGAAAGAGGGGGGCGTGTTTGTCCTGAATACCGTATGGGGCGCGGATCAGCTCGAAGAGAAGCTCCCGGCGTCTGTACGCCGCGCGCTTGCGGCGAAGAAAGCCCGTTTCTACATCATCGACGCGTACAAGACCGCGCGGGAGATCGGTCTCGGCGGGCGCTTCAATATGATCATGCAGACCGCGTTCTTTGCGCTGACAAAGGTCATTCCCGCGGATGACGCCGTCAAATATCTGAAAGAGGGTGTCGTGGCGTCCTATGGCAGCAAAGGGCAGAAGATTCTCGATATGAATTTCGCGGCTGTAGACGCCGGCGTCAGCGGCTTTGAGCGGATTGAAATCCCTGCGGCGTGGGCGGATGCGGCAGAGAAGGCGCCCTGCAAAAAGACGCCGCCGGCGTTCATTACGGAAGTGCTTGAACCGATGAACCGGCAAGAAGGCGACAGCCTTCCTGTCAGCAGGTTCCTCGGCCGCGAGGACGGGACTTTCCCGTCCGGCACCTCGGCTTATGAAAAACGCGGTGTCGCGATCACGATCCCCGGTTGGGTCAAGGAATACTGTATTCAGTGCAATCAATGTTCGTTTGTCTGCCCGCACGCGAGCATTCGGCCCATCCTGCTGACGGAGGAAGAAAAAGCGGCCGCGCCGCCGGCTTTTGAAACGATCCCCGCGGCGGGGAAAGGCTTTGAGGGCCTGTCGTACCGTATGCAGGTCAGCCCGCTCGATTGTATGGGCTGCGGCAACTGCGCGGATGTTTGCCCCGCCAAGGAAAAAGCGCTCGTCATGGGCGTAGACAGCTGGGACCCGGCGGACGAGGAGAATTGGGACTATGCCGTGACCCTGCCGCCAAGGCCGGGTATCATGAACGTCGAGAGCGTCAAAGGCAGCCAATTTGCCAAGCCGTATATCGAGTTCAGCGGCGCGTGCGCCGGTTGCGGGGAAACGCCGTATATCAAGGTGATCACGCAGCTGTTCGGGGATCGGATGCTCATCGCGAACGCGACGGGCTGCTCTTCCATCTGGGGCGCTTCCGCGCCGTCGATGCCCTATTGCACGGACGACAAGGGCCGCGGCCCGGCGTGGGCCAATTCCCTGTTTGAGGACAACGCGGAGTACGGGCTTGGCATGGCGGCGGCGACGCGGCAGCTGCGCGAAAAGATCGAGGACGATCTGAAAGAGATCATCGCGGACGCGGATGTTTCGCCGGCCCTCGCCGAGGCCGCGGGGCGTTGGATCGAGCTGAAAGACGACAAAGCAAAAACGCGCGAGGTCAGCGAAGCGCTGCTCGACGCCATCGGTCAGGAAGATAATGTAACGGATTCCCTGCGGGCCTTGACAGACAGCGTACTTTCACGCCGGGATTATCTCGTCAAGAAGAGCGTCTGGGCGGTCGGCGGCGACGGTTGGGCCTACGACATCGGATACGGCGGTCTTGACCATGTGCTGGCGTCCGGGGAAAACGTCAACGTCCTCGTGTTTGATACGGAGGTCTATTCCAATACGGGCGGCCAAGCGTCAAAAGCGACGCCCGCGGCGGCCATTGCCAAGTTTGCGGCGGCCGGCAAGCGTATCAAGAAAAAGGACCTCGGCATGATGGCGATTTCGTACGGCTATGTCTATGTGGCGCAGGTCGGGATGGGCGCGGACAAGAACCAGTTCCTGAAAGCGATCCTCGAAGCGGAGGATTACGACGGCCCCTCGCTGATCATCTGCTACGCGCCCTGTATCAACCACGGCATCCGCAAGGGCATGGGCAAGACGCAGGAGAACACAAA
>JAITNA010000032.1 GCA_031290715.1 Eubacteriales Family XIII. Incertae Sedis bacterium
GGGCGAGGGGTTCACGCCTTTCAGCAAGGTTTCTTTGGAAGGGGAGATTTTGGACACGGTGTTTCTCGGGCCGACGCTTTTGAAACTGGCGAACCGGATTGACCCCTCGGAAGCGGGGACTATGAAGGTGAGCCAAGTCGAGAAGTACGACGCGGTGCTTAGTACTACGGAGTAGGGGGCTTGGGCGATGTTTGAAAGGAAGGATTGATGGAGATTCGGTTTGCAAAGTATCAGGGGACGGGGAACGATTTTCTTTTGGTTCGGGAGCCTGAGATCGGCGGGGTGGAGCCGGCTTTGCTCGCGCGGGCTTTGTGCGCCCGGACGACGGGGCTTGGCGCGGACGGGCTGCTTCTTGTCCGGGAGGATCCGCTTGAGATGATGATTTATAACAGCGACGGAAGCCGGGCGCCGATGTGCGGGAACGGGATTCGTTGTTTTGCCGCCTGGTGCTCGGACGAGGGGGTTTCCCGGGCGGATGTCTATCCGGTGCTTACGGGCGCGGGGGAGATGACGGTCGCCGTGCTGGAGCGGTCGCCGTTTTTTTGCGAGATCGAGATGGGAAAGCCCGACTACGCGCCTGCGGCGGCGGGGATTTTGGATACGGCGGACGCGGATTTTTTGCGCAAGACGCTGTATCTGCCGGACGGCCGGAAGGTGGTTCTCAGCAGTTTTTTCATGGGGACATATCATACGGTGGTCTGGCTTGATGAAAACAGGGAGAACGGGGCGCCGGACATCAGGGACGATGCGGGGCTTGAGGCTTTTGGCCGGCTTTTGCATGAGCTTCCTCTGTTTACGAAAAAGACGAATGTGGATATGGGGATCGTGACGGGCCCGGATACGATCGTCCTGAGGACGTATGAGCGCGGCGCGGGAATGACGGCGGCGTGCGGGACGGGCGCTTGCGCGGCGGCGGCGGCGGCTTACCGGGAGGGGCTTTCCGTGCCGCAGGTGAGTGTGCAGGTTTCCGGCGGGATCTTAAAAATTCGTGTGGCCGAAGACGAAACGATCTTTATGAGCGGGCCGGCGATGCGCATTGCTCGGGGCGTGTGTTATTATTAAATTATTAAATAAATAACGAATAAAATAACGAGGAGGAAGTCATGAACGCTGCGGAGATTATTCAATACATTAAGGACGCGAAGAAGCGGACGCCGGTCAAGGTCTATGTCAAGGGGGGCGAGGGCGTCGCGTTCGACGGGTGCCGGGTGTTCGGCGCGGGGGGGCGCGTTGTGTTCGGGGACTGGGAGGATATCGAGCCCGTGCTTTCGGCGAACGCGGCGGCGATCGAGGACTATGTCGTCGAGAACCATATGCGAAATTCGGCAATTCCGCTGCTCGACATCAAGGGGGTTTCGGCGCGGATCGAGCCGGGCGCCATCATTCGCGAGCAGGCAGAAATCGGGGAAAACGCTGTGATTATGATGGGCGCGGTGATCAACATCGGCGCGGTTGTCGGCGCGGGGACGATGATTGATATGGGCGCGATTCTCGGCGGGCGGGCGACGACGGGCCGAAACTGCCATGTCGGGGCGGGGGCGGTGCTGGCCGGCGTGATCGAGCCGCCGAGCGCGGAGCCTGTGGTATTGGAGGATGATGTGCTCGTGGGGGCAAACGCGGTGGTGTTGGAAGGTGTGCGGATCGGCAGGGGCGCGGTTGTGGCGGCGGGCGCGGTCGTTATTGACGATGTGCCGGCGGGGGCTGTGGTGGCGGGCGTTCCGGCGCGCGTGATCAAGAGTGCGGCGGATACCGCCAAGGAGAAGATCGAAATCGTTCAGGCGCTTCGGGAGTTGTAAGTTATGAGGTCTATTCTGCGGTATGCGGCAGCGGCAGTCTTTCAATCGCCCCTATACCGCTGAATAGATACAGAAAGGATCAAGCATGATGAAATATATCAGTACGCGCGGGGGGGATATTCCTGTGAGCGGCGCGGCGGCGATCATACGGGGGTTGGCTTCGGATCGGGGGCTTTATGTGCCTGCGGAATTGCCAAGGCTTGACGCGGGCGCGGCGTTCGGCGCGGAATCCGGCGGGGCGGCCGGCGGGATTGCGGCAGACGCAACAGAACGCCCGGTGTTCGGCGCGGGGTATCGGGCGGTCGCGCGGGCGGTGCTCGGCGCGTTTCTCCCCGATTATTCTGAGGAAGAAATCCGGGTTTGCGTTGACGGGGCTTACGATGAGAAATTTGACACGCCGGAGATTGCGCCGCTTGTGAAAACGGACAAGGCGTATTTTCTGGAGCTTTGGCACGGCGGGACGGCGGCGTTCAAAGATATGGCGCTGTCCATTTTGCCTTATCTTTTGAAAACCGCGATGCGCAAGGAAGGCGAGGACAAGAAGGTCGTCATCCTGACGGCGACCTCGGGCGATACGGGCAAGGCCGCGCTCGCGGGCTTTGCGGATGTGCCGGGGACGGAAATCTTCGTTTTCTACCCGAAGGATGGCGTCAGCGCGGTGCAGGAGCGGCAGATGGTCACGCAGACGGGGGCGAACGTGCATGTGTACGGCATTCGCGGCAATTTTGACGACGCGCAAAAGGGCGTCAAGAATGTATTCAACGACGCGGTGTTCGGGGAAGCGCTCGCGGGCCGCGGCCTTCGCCTGTCGTCGGCCAATTCCATCAACATCGGGCGGCTTGTGCCGCAGGTCGCGTACTATGTATACGCGTACGGAAAGCTGCTTTCGGACGGCGAGATTCAAAACGGCGAGGCCGTCAATATCTGTGTGCCGACGGGCAATTTCGGGAATATCCTTGCCGCCTATTACGCGAAACAGATCGGCGTCCCCATTGCGCGGCTTCTGTGCGCGTCAAATGAGAATAAGGTTCTGACAGACTTTTTGGATACGGGCGTTTACGACGCGAGGCGGGAGTTCATCCTTACCAGTTCGCCGTCGATGGACATCCTCATTTCGAGCAATCTGGAACGCTTGCTCTGGCATCTCTCCGGCGGGGACAGCGAGCAAATCGCGTACCTTATGGCGGGACTGGAGCGGGACGGACACTATGAAACGGGCGCCGGAATCAAGGCGGGGCTGCGTGATTTTCAGGGCGGTTTTGCGGATATGAAAAAGGCGCACCAAAGTTTGGCAAGGCTCTGCCGGGAGGAGCATTATCTGATTGACACGCATACGGCGGTGGGGTACAGCGTCTATCTTGACGATCTCGCCAAAACGGGCGACCGCACGAAAACCATTATCGTATCCACGGCGAGCCCCTACAAATTTGCGGGCAGTGTCGCGGCGTCGCTCGGGCTTCCGGGCGAGGCCGACGAGTTTGCCTATATGGAACGCATTCGGGCCTATACGGGCGCGCCGATTCCCGCCGGGCTCCGCGGCTTGGAGAAAAAACCGGCGCTGCACACGGGCGTGATCGACAAGGACGCGATCCAAAGCACGGTGGATTTTGCGCTCAGGGATTAGAGAATAATAACGATAACGTAACCCTCTTGCGGCGCGGCGCGTGAGATGATTACCCGCGGGCGATGAGCGCTTTCCATACGGTTTTGAACGTTGCGGGCGTTCCGTACATCATGACACCCATGCGGTATATCTTGGCCGCAAGGACGGCGATCACGAGGACTCCGGCAAACAGCACAATGACGCCGATCGCGGCCCCAAATACCGTCACCTCACCCATGCTGTAGCGGCCCATCATGACAAAGGGCGTGAAGAACGGGACATAGGACAGCACGGACACGAGCGCTTTGTTCATTGCGCCGCTGAGGGTGAAGAAGCCGAGAACCAAGCCGGCGGTGAGCAGCAGCAGCGGAAACATGGTCGTCGTCGCCGCTTCCTCTGCCCTGCTCACGGTCGAGCCGAGGGCCGCCATGATGAAGGCGTAAAAGAAAAATCCAAGGAAGAAGAAAAGCAGCAGCAGCGCCGCGAGTGCCGCGGAAACATTGGCGCCGGTCAGCATTTCGAAAACGGTCGGCTGGAACGCTTTCCATTGCGTCAGATTGGCCGTAATCCCGACCGCGGCGGCGGCTACAATGGCGGCCACCTGCGTCAGCGCCGCAAACCCGACGCCGACCACCTTTCCGATCATGAGGTCAAGCGGCTTGGCCGCCGTGATGAGCAGCTCCATGGCCTTGGATGTTTTCTCCGCGATCACGGAAGCGGACACATAGTTGCCATAGCCCATTATTATATAAAAAAGGAAAAACATGATCACGTAGCCGATCCAGAAATTGTTCTCCGCGTTGCCGCCGATTTCGATGAGATTGACCTGCGCCGCCATCCCGCTGATCGCCGCCGCCTCGCCTCGCTGACCCTCCGGAAGCCGCGCGATCGCCGCCTGCCGCGCGCTTTCCGTGACCAACGCGTCGAGCGTCCCGAGGGCGCTGTAAGCCGAAATCTTGCTGCCCGCCGCGAAGAACGAATAGTCCGTACCGCCATTGTAATAGACCGCAAAAAGGCAGTCGCCGCCCTCGATGAGTTTCTTCAAATCTTCTTCGGAATAATCCTCTTTGTTGCCGTCTGTCCACGTTGTTTTTTTCACGGCGCTTTCCAGCGTTTTTGCGGAGAACGCCGACGTGTAGATGGGATTCGCGAGCGCGTCCCCGCCGAGCAAAATCACGGCCTTGTCCTTTTCTCCCTGAAACGCGTCGATCTTGCTGAACTGGGAAGCGATCTGCGGCAGGAAGCAGAGAATGAGGATCGCCGCCACAAAAATAATGGTCGTGACGCGAAAGACCTTTGCGCTCACATAGCCTAAATATTCAAAACGGATAACAGTCCCGATTCTTTTCATTTGTTTTCACCCCGAGGATTGCCATGCCCGGCCTTCTCCACAAAAATTTGTTCCAATGTCGGTTCGATGACCGAAAAAACGTCGATGGACAAACCCGCGCCCACGGCCGCTTGAAGCAGCGCGCGCTTCTTCCCCGGCTCGTCTATGGTAACGGCAAGGCCGGCTTCATACGGCTCCGCGGCCCGGACAAAAGGCAGATCGCGCAGCAACGCGGAAAGCTTCTCCGCGCCCGCCGCGCCGCCCGCCGCACCGTCCGCGTCGGCCGCGATGTATATCCGGTTCCGCGGGTACGAGCGCTTGATCTCCGAAAGGTTGCCCTCAAGGATTGCGTGGCCCGCGTCGATGATACAGATGTCGTCGCAAAATTCCTCGACCTGCCCCATCTGGTGGCTTGAAAAAATCACGGTCTTGTTCATGCTGACCTGCCGGCGCACAGCGTCTTTCAGGATCTGGGCATTGATCGGGTCAAGACCCGAAAACGGCTCGTCGAGAATCACGATGTCGGGCTCCCCGAGCAGCGCCACCGCAAGCTGTATCTTTTGCTGATTGCCCTTGGAAAGCGTTTCCATCTTTTTGTCCGTATATTCGGCGGCGTCCATTTCCGCAAGCTTGACGCGGGCGTCCCGATCCACGGTTTTGGGGTTCATGCCCTTGAGCTTGCCAAGGTAGATCAACTGATCTATCACCGTGCGCTTGGAATACAGCCCGCGTTCCTCCGGCAGGTATCCGATACGCCGCATCTCCTTCCACGCGGGCGCCCCGTCGATCAACGCTTCCCCGCTGTCCTCGCGGAAGATGTTCATCAGAATGCGGATCATCGTGGTTTTGCCCGCCCCGTTGCGGCCGAGAAAACCGTAGGCCACGCCCTCTCTCACCGTAAAGCTCAAATCGTCCAACGCCTTTTTTTCTCCGAAGCGTTTCGTCAGGCCGCGGACCTCTATCATATTTTCGCCCTCATATTCTCGTCCTCGCTTTCCATTATTTCATCAGGCCGTCATGCCGCCCTATATTTTCGCCCAATAATATTCTATTCCTATCGGCCGGTTCTGTCGACTATTCCTATCGGCCGGCCGCGTAGTCCAGATCGCTGTTGACGACCGCGATATAGGCGGGGTCTTTTTCCGTCAGCGCCGCCTGCACTTGCTCTTTAATCACGTCGAAAGTTTGTGCGCTGTTTTCATGCGCGACGACCGCATCGAAAATCACATTGATATGATCCGGCCCCGGGACAAGGCGCAGATCGTGCATTCCGCGCGCGCCGTCAATCTCCGCCAGTACGCCCGTGATGAGCTTGCGCAACTCGGCCACTTTGGGGTTTTGCGTGTCGATGGGATCCATGTGCCCCACGAGCAATACCCCGAGTTTTTCCTTTGCTTCCATCTCAATGCGGTCGACCATGGAATGTGATACAAAAATATCCACGCGCGAATCCACCTCGATGTGGACGGAGGCAAAAACATGGCCCGGCCCGTAGTCGTGTACGATCAGGTCGTGCAGCCCAAGCGCCCCCGCGTGTTCGAGAATAACCTCCTCGATTTCGCGGATCAACCTCGGGTCCGCGCTCTGCCCCAGAAGCGGCGCGGCGGTTTCCCGGATCATCGTGAGCCCCGAATAAATAATGAAAACGCCGACCGCCAGCCCGACATAGCCGTCGATATGCACGCCGAGGAGCTTGTCAAGCAGCAGGGAAATCAGCACAATGGCCGTAGAAACAGCGTCGTTGCGGCTGTCGATACCCGTCGCCTTGAGCGAGGGGCTGCCAATCAGGACGCTCAATTTCATATTGAAACGATAGAGCCAAAGCTTGACCAAAGCAAGGATCACGAGCAGAACGATCGCGGTCATGCTCGATGTCACCGGCGTAGGGTGCATGACCTTATCATATGATGTCGTAATGAGTTTCACGCCGACGGCAATGATAATGCCCGAAACGATGGCGCCCGTCATATACTCAATGCGCGCATGCCCGAACGGATGCTCGTCGTCGCTCTTCCTGCTTGCGAGTTCAAACCCCACGATCGTAATAACGGAGGACGCGGCGTCCGTCAGGTTGTTGACCGCGTCGGCCATGACCGCCATACTCCCCGCGGCCATGCCGACAAAAAGCTTGACAAGGCCGAGCAGCAAATTGAGCACGACGCCGACGACGCCCGACAAACGCCCGCAATGCTCCCTGCGCAAGCGATTGTCACCGCCGCATTTCGTCGTCACAAATTTTCGAATCAAAAAATCAGTCATGCGGATATTGTAACATGAAACCTGTTCAATGCTTCCTTTTTAGAAAATGTTACGAAAAGTGTGTTATGATTCGGGGGTACGGAGCGGTCTTTCGCTGTCCCAATATGGGAAATATCAAAAATGTATACAAAACGGCCGTAATGCCTCAAAAATAAATAACGTCGAAAAGCGATTCGTTGCCTCAAAATAAAACAACGTTGAAATGACTTCTCCTTTCCGTGCGGTTATTCGTAGATATAACGGTTTTGTGTGCC
>JAITNA010000135.1 GCA_031290715.1 Eubacteriales Family XIII. Incertae Sedis bacterium
GTTGGTAGGTCTCATGCGAGAGGCACAGCGGCTACGCCGCGTGGTGCCTCACCGCTGAAATCAAGCCGTTTCACAACAAAAGCCGATGGACTTCCATCGACTTTCATTGTATCAATCTCACTCGACTAATATGGTGCGGATAAGAAGACTCGAACTTCCATGCCCTTTCGAGCACACGGACCTGAACCGTGCGCGTCTGCCAGTTCCGCCATATCCGCATGGCTTTGGCTCTGATTGTTCGGAGCCGAGTTTTATTCAAACACGAATCGCGGAAAAAGTCAAGATTCTTTGTTTCGCCTCTCGCCCTCTCGCCCTCTTACAGCAAAAAGAATACGATGGTGTCTATGATAAACAGGGGGATCAGGAATCGGCCTGACCAGCTCATGTAGCCGAAGAAACTGGGCATTTTGACTTGATTTTCCTCCGCGATGGAGCGCACCATGAAGTTGGGGGCGTTGCCGATATAGGTGTTGGCGCCCATGAATACGGCGCCCGCGGAAATCGCCAAAAGCAGCGGCGCCGCGATCGTGCCGACGGTCGTCGCCAATCCGGCCGTCGCCGGGAGCGCGGTCGCTGTCGTCATGAATACCAAATAGGTCGGCGCGTTGTCAAGGAAGCTCGAGAGGGCGCCTGTGACCCAGAAGAACTGCCAGGGGTTTTCGAGCCCCAGGTCCGCGCCGCGCGCGTGCAGGATGGCGAGCGCGGGGATCATGGTAAGGAAGATGCCGACAAAAAGACAGGCGACTTCTTTGATCGGCCCCCACGTGAAGTGGTTTTGTTTGTGCAGCGCATTTTTGGTGGTCTTGATGGAGAGGAATCCGGCGGCGGCGATGATGATCATCTGCACGACGTTGTTGATGGGCAGGGTGATGCCATAGGCGAAGGGGATTCCGAGCATTTGCCCTTCGGCGTCTTGCAGGGAAGGCAGGGTGCCGAGGATGCCGCTGAGGATGACGGCGCCGACAATCATGGCGAGGAAGATGAGATTGTGCAGTCCCTCGACACGGATGGGCTCTTTTTGTACGGTTTCATCGGGCTTCCGGCCCGCGGCGATTTCTTTATTATAGAAGCGTTTGTCCAAGAGGAAGAATACGACGAGCAGAACCACCGCGTTCAGAAGGAGGATCGGCGCGAGCCGCATGGTCCAGAAGAAAGGGATGCCGCGCAGGAAGCCGAGGAAGAGCGGCGGGTCGCCGATGGGCGTCAGGCAGCCGCCGATGTTTGAAACGAGGAAGATGAAGAATACGACGACATGCGCTTTTTTCTCACGCCACGCGTTGGCGCGCAGGATGGGGCGGATCATGAGCATGCTTGCGCCCGTCGTCCCGACCCAGCTTGAGAGCAGGGTGCCGACGAGAAGCAGGATGAGGTTGACTTTCGGAGAGCCGGACAAGGAGCCTTTCAGGACGATGCCGCCCGCGACGGCGAACAGGCCCCAGAGCAGGACGATGAACGGCAGATAGTCGAGCAAAAGGATTTCAAAGAATTCAAAGCCCGCTTCGCGCGGCCCGAAAAATACGGCAAAGGGGATGAGGAAAACGAGCGACCAGACGATCGCCACATTGAAGAGGTTTTTTTCCCACCAGTGCGGCCGCACGAGCGGGAAGATGGCGATCGACAGCAGCATGCCCACAAACGGGACGCAGCTCCACAGGGGCAGGATATTCCCCAAGGCTTCCTCTTCTTCGCCGCCGTGCCCGCCGATGAAATTCGGGATCAGGAGCAGCACGATGGCTGCGAGGACGACGATAAGTTTGATGTTGACGGTTCCGTTTGTTGATTTGAGTTTCACAATTCCCTCCCGCAATCAATAATTTAATAGTAATATATCACTAAAAGGCGCGTGCGGTAAAGCCCAAATTCTCAAATAAGCGGCTTGCATAAACATAAATTTTTATGTATAATTATGCATGAGCTTTGCGGATTTGCTGTGATTGTTATTATTGCTATTATTGTTATTGTTACGGCGGTATTGGCGGTATCATCTTGCGGGGGATACTTTTGATACTTTTGAACGGGAAGGGAAGTTGTGGGAACGGATGGAAGGACTGCTATATCTCGGGGACGGCTCCGTCTATAAGGGCAAGGGCTTTGGCTACGCGGCCACGAATGTGGGCGAGCTTGTTTTCAACACTTCTATGACGGGGTATCAGGGGATTTTGACGGATCCGTCGTACAAGGGGCAGATCATCAATATGACCTATCCGCTCATCGGGAATTATGGGGTCAGCGAGGTCGATGATCAATCGGAGAAGATTCACGCGTTCGGCTTCGTGACGCGCGACATCACTTTTCGGCCTTCAAACCGCTGCAGTGTGATGAGTATCAGCGAATGGCTTTCGCGGCAGCGGATTCCGGGCGTCTACAATGTCGATACGCGGAGCATTACGAAAAAAATCCGCACGGAGGGGACGATTAAATGCGTGATCAGCAACGAGGGAATTTCAAAGGAGCGGGCGCAGGAGCTCATCGATACCGTGCCGCTGCGCGCGGACTATATGACCGGTGCCGGGACGCGGGAGATGAAGCGTTTTGAGGGGGCCGGGCCGAGGATTGCGGCGCTTGATTTCGGGATCAAGCGAAATATCCTGACGGGGCTGACCGATCGGGGCTGCGATGTTTTTCTGTTTCCTTACGGGGCGTCGGCGGAGGATATTTTGGCCGTGCGGCCCGACGGGCTCTTTCTTTCAAACGGCCCGGGGGACCCGGAGGCTTGCGTGCTCGGCATCGAAACGACGCGGGCGCTGTTCGGCCGGCTGCCGATTTTCGGCATCTGTATGGGCCATCAGGTGATCGCGCTTGCGGCGGGCGGGCGCACCTACAAGCTGAAATTCGGGCATCGGGGCGCCAATCACGGCGTGATTGATTATGATACGGACAAGAGCGCCATCACCTCGCAAAACCATAGCTTTGCCGTTGACCCGGAGAGTGTCGAGGGCAAGGGGATGATCATTACGCATGTCAATCTGAACGACGGGACGGTCGAAGGCATGAAGCACGAAAGCCTGCCGATTTTCTCGGTTCAGTATCATCCCGAGGGGTCGCCCGGCCCCAACGATTCGGAATATCTCTTCGACCGTTTTGTGAAAATGGCGGAGGATGAAAAGGAGGGCCGGACTCATGCCGAAGCGTGAAAGTTTGAAAAAGGTCTTGATGATCGGCTCAGGGCCGATTATCATCGGACAGGCGGCCGAGTTTGATTACGCGGGCACACAGGCTTGCAAAGCGATTCGCGAGGAAGGCATTGAATGCGTTCTCGTTAATTCCAATCCGGCGACGATCATGACGGACGAGGGGATCGCGGACAAGGTCTATATGGAGCCGCTGACGGAAGAAGCGCTCGAAGCCATCATCGCGCGCGAACGTCCGCAGGGCGTCCTTGCGGGTTTCGGCGGGCAGACGGGGCTCAACCTCGCGATGGCGCTCGAAGAGGCGGGCGTCCTCGCGAAATACGGTGTTTCGCTGCTCGGCGTGAACAAGGACAGCATTCGCCGCGCGGAGGACAGGGAAGAATTCCGCAAGCTGATGCATGAGATCGGCGAGCCCATTCCCGGCAGCGTCATTGCGACGGAGATCGAAACGTGCCGCGCCTTTGTCCGCGAGGTGGGCTATCCCGTGATCATCCGGCCGGCGTATACGCTCGGCGGGACGGGCGGCGGCATCGCGGGCAGCGGCGAGGAATTGGAAACGCTTGTGACGAGCGGCATCGAAAACAGCGCGATCGGACAGATTCTGCTTGAGGAGTCCGTGGCCGGCTGGAAGGAGATCGAATACGAGGTTATGCGCGACGCCAAGGACAATTGCATTACGGTCTGCGGCATGGAAAACTTCGACCCGGTCGGCGTGCATACGGGCGACAGCATTGTTGTGGCGCCGATTCAAACGCTTCGTGATCAGGAGTATCAAATGCTGCGGGACGCGGCACTGAAGATCATCCGCAGCCTTGACATCGAGGGCGGGTGCAATGTGCAGTTTGCCCTTGACCCGGACACGAGCAAGTACATTGTTATCGAGGTCAATCCGCGCGTCAGCCGTTCGTCGGCTTTGGCGTCGAAGGCGGCGGGCTACCCGATCGCCAAGCTCGCGGCCAAGATCGCGCTCGGGTACAGCCTTGACGAACTCAAGAACTATGTGACGGGCGAAACGAGCGCCTGTTTCGAGCCGACCCTCGACTATTGCGTCGTGAAATTCCCGAAGTGGCCGTTCGACAAATTCAAGACGGCGTCGCGCAAGCTCGGGACGCAGATGAAAGCGACGGGCGAGGTGATGAGTATCTCGCGGACCTTTGAAAGCGCCTTGCTGAAGGCGATTACGTCGCTCGAAATCAAACTCGACGGGCTGCGCGTCCCCGCGATCATGGAGATGGGCGACGACGCGCTGATTCAAAAGATCGAGCAGCGGGACGACGAACGAATCTTTGCCATTGCGGAGGCGCTGCGCCGCGGGATCGCTTTTGCGGGCGCGTTGGAAGCGGAGAAGGCGGCGCAGGGCGAGAAGTCCGATATCGACACCGCCGGCATGTTCAGTATCGACAGCCTCTATGAGATCACGAAGGTGGACAGATGGTTTCTCGGCAAGCTCTACCGCATTGTCAAGATGGAAAAGGCGCTGGCTGAAACAAGGGGCTCGCTGAACCGCGACCTCATCTGCGAAGCGGAGGAGATCGGTTTTACGGACAAGGAAATCCTCGCGCTATCGGGCGCGGCCCGTGATGTGCTGACGGATATACGTATCTACAACGACATCTTTCCCGTCTATAAAGTGGTCGATACCTGCGGCGGGGAATTTGAGGCCCTCACGCCATATTATTATTCCTGTTTCGATACGGAAGATGAGAGCCGCATTTCGGGGGAGGACAAGGTCCTGATTGTCGGGTCGGGGCCGATCAGGATCGGGCAGGGGATCGAATTCGACTACTGCTGCGTGCGCGGCGTTTGGGCGATCAAGGAGCTTGGCTATGAGGCCATGATCATCAATAATAATCCGGAAACGGTCAGCACGGATTTTGATACCTCGGACAAGCTGTATTTTGAGGCGCTGCACATCGACGACGTGATGAATGTGATCAAGAAGGAGAAGCCGATCGGCGTAATTTTGCAATTCGGCGGGCAGACGTCGCTGAATCTGGCAGAGGACCTCGACCGGCGCGGCATTCGCATTCTCGGGACGTCGTTTGAGAGCATCGATCTGGCCGAGGACCGGCAGAAGTTCAGCGATCTGCTCGCGGAGCTCGGGATCCGGACGCCGCCGGGGTATTCGGTGACGACGAAGGAAGCCGCTTTCGCGGTGGTCGCGGAGCTCGGCTATCCGCTCGTGGTGCGGCCGTCCTATGTGATCGGCGGCAGGGCGATGCAGGTGGTCTATACAGACCGGGAACTGGCCGAGTATCTGGAGGAAGCGGTGTCGCTTTCCGCGGAACATCCGGTGCTGATCGACAAGTATATTCAGGGCAAGGAGATTGAGGTGGACGCCATTTCGGACGGCGAGGACATCCTCATACCGGGTATCATGGAGCATGTGGAGCGGACGGGCGTGCATTCGGGCGACAGCATCAGCGTCTACCCGCCGCATACGGTGAGCGATGCGGTGTGCGGCGTGCTGATCGACGCGACCAATCGGATCACGCGGGCGCTGAATGTCTGCGGGCTTGTCAATGTCCAGTACGCTTATGACGGGGAAGAGGTCTATGTTATCGAGGTCAACCCGCGGGCGTCGCGGACGGTGCCGATCATCAGCAAGGTGACGGGTGTGCCGATGGTGAAGCTGGCGGTCGCCGCCATGCTCGGGCACAAGCTGAAGGACAGCGCGTACGGCACGGGGCTGTACCGGAAAATGAATCTGACGGCGGTGAAAGTCCCCGTGTTTTCCGGGGCCAAGCTGACCGACGTGGACATCGCGCTCGGGCCCGAAATGAAGTCGACGGGCGAGGTGCTCGGCGTGGATTTGAATTTTGAGCAGGCGTGTTACAAGGGCTTTCTGGCTTCGGGTGTGCGTATTCCGGGCGGAGGCGGGCTCTATGTGCGGCTGCGCGACCCGGACAAGACGCCGGCGTCGCTGGCGGTGGTCCGGCAGTATATAGGCGAGGGCTTTGCGCTCTGCTCGTCGGGCGGGACGCTGCGCTATCTGCGCGAAAACGGTTTTGACGCGGAGGAAACCGGCGCAAAGGAAACGAAAGCGCGGATCGCGGCGGGAGGGATACGGATCGTGATCGACGTCCCGACCGTGGCCAACCGCCCGGATACGGATTCGTTTGAGGTCAGAAGGTACGCGACCGAACGCAATCTGCCTGTGCTGACGTGCGTCGATACGGCCGAAGCGTTTTTGATCGCGATTCGCATGAAGAGGAGCGGGGTTGTGCCGGAGTATCGGACGCTGGCGGAGAGGTTGCGCGGGGCCGAATAGTTCCAATCTATATAGATTTGTCCGACGGAAAAAAGGTGGAGAGGTTACGCGGGGCCGAATAGTTTCCATTTGATTTTGAAAGAGGTGAATTCCCGGCACAGGCTTCCATCTTAGAAGCTGAAAGCATTGATGACAAAAGTGTAGATTCGCAAACTCGCGACAGAATTTTTTGATGTGTCGTTAGAGGTGGAAACCTGTGCCGGGGGGAGTGTCTGTACTTCTGTCATTTCACCTTATATTTACTTTCAGCTTTAGCTACCGTTTGAAGCGGCCTGTTTTGACCGGCTTCCGTAAAGACCATGTTTCGTTCTTCCCTTATTCTTTACCCATAAAAACGGAAAATAAACACAAACATTGAAAAAAATATTCATAAATGTAATGTTTAATTTAAGGTGAATATATCACAACGCCGATTGAAAATCAATAACAACGGCTGTATTTAAATATTTTTATATATTTTTGCGTCTGTCCGGGGGTGTGAAAAAAGCTTGTTATTTCCGGCAACCCGCCTTGCGGCGCGATTCCGAATGCTTTGTGCGTTCGATCAATACCTCCATCCGGCCGCCGCAGACCATGCCGTCCTCTTCGGCCGTATCCGTCATGTCAACGGCCACTGTGCGCCAAGTCCCCTCGCGGATC
>JAITNA010000167.1 GCA_031290715.1 Eubacteriales Family XIII. Incertae Sedis bacterium
AGCGGCGGCACAAATTCGTCATGTAAAAAAAGTTATCCACATTATTTTTCACACTTATCTCTGGATTCCCGCATTCGCGGGAATGACAAGGTTTCTGCCGCATACCTCTGAATAGACACAAAAACTTTCAGGTTTGTGTGAAAATTCTGTGATTTGCTTGTGGCGGGCGGGGGTTTTGTTGTATACTGATTCAACTGCATTTTTTTGAGAGGAATGAAATGATTATGATGATGGAAGAGAAAACAGGGCCTTCTCCGGGGATGCCGGGCAAACAGGGGCTTTATGATCCGAAATTTGAGAAGGATAGCTGCGGCATCGGGATGTTGGTCAATGTCGACGGCCGCCGGACGCACAAGCTCATTGAGGACGCCATCGAGGTGCTGTTCAATATGACGCACCGCGGCGGGATCGGCAGCGAGCCCGAAACGGGGGACGGCGCGGGGCTGCTCATTCAGCTTCCGCACGATTTCTTCAGCGGGATCGCGGAGTCGGAGGGCTTGTCCATCCCCGGGCGCGGGGCGTACGGCGTCGCGATGATGTTCGGCAGCCCTGAGTTTGAGAAATGCAAAAAGACCGTTCAGATGTTTTGCGAGGTGGTCGAAACGGAGGGGCTTGACGTGATCGGCGTGCGTATGGTCCCGACGAACCCCGCGCAGATCGGCAAGACGGCGAAAGCGGTTTGCCCGGGCATTCGCCAGGTGTTCATCGGCCGCCCCGCGGATTTGAGCGAGGATGATTTTGAACGCAAGCTGTATATCGTGTCAAAGCTGGCGCAAAAAAAGATTCGCTATGGCGCAGTGGATCGCGACCTTTATTATTATTTAACGAGTATTTCATGCCGGACGATTGTGTATAAGGGGATGCTGCGGCCGGATCAGCTGGCGGGGTTTTATCTTGACCTGAAGGACGTGCGGACCAACTCCGCGATTGCGCTCGTGCATTCGCGCTTTTCGACCAATACCTTTCCCAGCTGGGAGCGGGCGCATCCTATGAATTACGTCATTCACAACGGCGAGATCAACACGATCCGCGGGAACGTCAATTGGGTCAAGGCGCGCGAGGCGATGCTGCGGTCCGAGCTTTTCGGGGATGAACTCCAAAAGATCCTGCCTGTCGTCAACGAGGACGGCAGCGATTCGGCCATGCTCGACGATTTCGTGCGGCTGCTCGTGCAGGGGGGGTATTCGCTGCCGGAAGCGATGATGATGGCCATCCCGGAACCGTGGGAAAACGACGAGCTCATGGATCCGGCGAAGCGGGCTTATTACGAATATACATCGTGCATGATGGAAGCGTGGGACGGCCCCGCCGCCATCGCGTTCACGGACGGGAAGATCGCGGGCGCCACATTGGACCGGAACGGGCTCAGGCCGTCGCGCATTTGCCTGACGACGGACGACACCCTCATCCTGGCGAGTGAAACGGGCACGCTGCGGATGCCGCCCGAGCGCGTCAAGAGGCGGGACAGGCTGCGTCCGGGGCGCATGCTTTTGGTGGACACGGAGAAGGGGCGTATCATCGAGGACGAGGAATTCAAGGCGTCCGTCGCGTCGGCGAAGCCCTACCGCGAATGGCTGAACCGCAATCTTTTGCAACTTGCGGGCCTGCCCGATTCGGACGGCCCCGGCAAGGGTTGGCTCGACGTCATCCGGGAGATGCGCGGCAAGGCGGCTCCGGCGGCTTACGAGCAGGCGATGCTGAAGGACATTATCAGCCTTGAACTCCTCATGGCCAACAAGGAAAGCGAACCGACCTCCCTGCCGCTGCTCAGCGAGCAGAAGGTATTCGGGTATACGTGGGAGGACTTGAACCTCACGCTGAAATCCATCGCCAATACGGGGGAGGACCCGATTTCTTCCATGGGCACGGATACGCCGCTCGCGGTACTGTCCAACCGCCCGCAGCTTTTGTATAATTATTTCAAGCAACTTTTTGCGCAGGTTACGAACCCGCCGATCGACGCGATCCGCGAGCATATTGTGACATCGTCGAACATCCAGATCGGCAGCGAGGGCAACCTTCTGGAACCCGGGCCCGAAAATTGCCGCATGATCCGGCATGACACGCCCGTCCTGACCGAGGGCGATTTGGGGAAAATCAAAAACATCGACGCGGAGGGTTTTGCCGCGGTGTCCCTGCCCATGCTCTTTAACAGCCGCGAAGAGGACGGTCTGGAGCACGCGCTGGAGGATCTGTTCAAGGCGGCGGATTTCGTCATGGACAGCGGGTACAACATCATCGTTCTGTCCGACCGCGGGACGTCGGAGCGCAAGGTGCCGATCCCCGCGCTGCTTGCGGTGTCCGCTTTGCACCAGTATCTTGTCCGCAAGGGGACGCGCACGCACATCAGCATCATCGCGGAAACGGGCGAGGCCAGAGAAGCCCATCACATCGCGCTCCTCGTAGGCTACGGCGCGAACGCGGTCTGCCCCTACCTCGCCTACCGGTCGATCGAGTCGATGGCGAAAGAGGGCTGGCTTTCCGTCACGGCTGAGCGGGGGAAAGAAAATTACAAAAAAGCAATCACGAACGCCATCGTCAAGATTATGAGCAAAATGGGGATTTCGACCGTGCGCAGCTACCACGGGGCGCAGGTGTTTGAGGCGCTCGGGATCAGCGACGGCGTTATCGAGAAGTATTTCACGGGCACGACTTCGCGTATCGGCGGCGTGACGTTTTGGGAAATCGAACGGGAGATTCGGCGGCGGCACGGCGCGGCGTTTGACATCGCCGCGAAGGACGAACCGCTCGACGAGGGCGGCGATTACAAGTGGCGCAAACGCGGCGAATACCATCTGTTCAACCCCGAGAATATCTTTCTGCTGCAACAGTCCTGCCGGACGGGGAATTACGAGATGTTCAAGGAATTTTCGGCGGCGGTCAACAAGCGCAGCGCCGAGATCAAGAACATCCGCGGGCTTCTGTCCGTCGTGGAAACGGAGAAGCCGATTCCGATCGACACGGTGGAGCCTGTTTCGAGCATTGTGAAGCGTTTCAAGACGGGTGCGATGTCCTACGGCTCGATCAGCCGGGCGGCGCACGAGTGCATGGCGATCGCGATGAACCGGCTTGGGGGAAAGAGCAACACGGGCGAGGGCGGGGAGCTTGCCGAGCGTTTTTCGCCGGACGCGGACGGTGCGGACCGCTGCAGCGCGATTAAGCAGGTCGCGTCCGGGCGTTTCGGGGCGACCATACATTATTTGAATCACGCGAAAGAGATTCAGATCAAGATGGCGCAGGGGGCGAAGCCCGGCGAGGGCGGCCATCTGCCGGGCGGCAAGGTCTATCCGTGGATCGCGAAAGCGCGGTATTCCACGCCCGGCGTGGAGCTCATCAGCCCGCCGCCGCATCACGATATCTATTCGATCGAGGACCTGGCGCAGCTGATCCGCGATCTGAAGGCGGCCAACAAATACGCGCGTATCAGCGTCAAACTCGTTTCCGAAGGCGGCGTCGGCACCATCGCGGTCGGCGTGGCAAAGGCCTTGGCTGACGTCATCGTGATCAGCGGGTACGACGGCGGCACAGGCGCCGCGCCGCGCACTTCGATCCGGCATGCGGGCTTGCCCTGGGAGCTCGGTATCGCCGAAGCGCACCAGAGCCTTTTGATGAATAATATGAGAAACCGCGTTGTGCTCGAAACGGACGGCAAGCTGATGACGGGCCGGGACATTGTGATTGCCGCGCTGCTCGGGGCGGAGGAATTCGCTTTTGCGACGGCTCCGCTCGTGGTGCTCGGCTGTGACATGATGCGCGTCTGCAATCTCGATACCTGCCCCGTCGGCGTCGCGACGCAAAACCCGGCGCTTTGCGGGAAGTTTGCGGGCAAACCGGAGTATATCGAAAACCTTATGCGCTTCCTCGCGCAGGAGGTGCGTGAATACATGAGCCGCATTGGGGTGCGGTCAATGAACGAGCTTGTGGGTCATGTGGAACTTTTGCGGCAGACGCCGGCGCTCGAGCGTATCAACGAGAAGGCGCAGACGGTCGATTTGTCGAGCCTGCTCTATCAGCCGACGGCCGTCGACAGCGCGGGCGCACGCTATTTCACGCAGCCGCAGGATCACGCGCTGTGGCGGACGCTTGACCAGAGCGCTTTGATTTCGCTGTGCCGCGGCGCCATCATGAACAAGGGGGAGAAAGCGGACTACAACCTGAACATCATCAACAGAAACCGCACGGTCGGCTGTATGATGAGCGCGAAAATTGTACGCAAACACGGGCCGGAGGGCTTGCCGGACGGTTCGATTCACCTTCGCTTTGACGGGTCGGCGGGGCTCTCGTTCGGCGCGTTTTTGATCGGCGGGGTGGAGATGGAGCTTCATGGGGACGCGAACGATTACCTCGGAAAGGGTCTGTCGGGCGGGCGTATCATCGTGGTGCCGCCGGATGGCGCGACCTTTGAGCCCTGCGAAAATGTGATCATCGGCAATGTCGCCCTCTACGGGGCGACGAGCGGCGAGATCTTCATTCGGGGCGTGGCCGGCGAGCGGTTTTGCGTACGCAACAGCGGCGCGTCCGCTGTCGTCGAGGGCGTGGGCGATCACTGCTGCGAATATATGACGGGCGGGATTGTGATCGTGCTTGGGCGGACGGGCCGCAATTTCGCGGCGGGCATGTCGGGCGGCGTCGCCTATGTACTCGACCGGGCGGGCGATTTTGAGAAGCGCTGCAATCTTGAGAAGGTCAGCTTGGAAAGACCCGGCCCCGAGGACGAAAAAGCATTGAAAGCGCTGCTAAAGAAGCACGCGCAGTATACGGGCAGCAGGACGGCGAAAGAAATGGTCAAAAACTTCTCGGCAAACGCGGAGCAGTTCGTGAAGGTCATTCCAAAGGATTATGCCGCAGTGTTGCAGAGTACGGGGACGGAGGAATAGGATCATATGGGTAAACCAACCGGATTTTTGGAATTTGAGCGCAGCGAGGCGGCCTACCGCCCGGTACGCGAACGGATACAGGATTTTGGCGAGTTCATCGTGCCGCAGGACGCGGAGGCTTTGAATCGGCAGAGCGCCCGCTGTATGGATTGCGGCGTGCCGTTTTGCCACGCGGGTTTCGTCGTTCAGGGGCTGTCCATCGGCTGCCCGCTGTCCAATTTGATCCCGGAAATCAATGACCTCGTCTATCGCGGCGAGCCGGAAAAGGCCTATGAGCGGCTTTCCAAGACGCATCCCTTTCCGGAGTTCACGGCCCGCGTCTGCCCCGCGCTCTGCGAGGGGAGCTGCACACTCGGGGAACACGAACCGGCTGTGACGGTCAAGGAAATCGAGCGCTTTGTAATCGACGGGATCCTCGCGAAGGGCGGCCCTACGCCGCGATATCCCAAGACCAACACGGGCAAGCGCGTCGCCGTCGTGGGCAGCGGCCCCGCGGGCCTCGCCTGTGCGGATTTGCTGAATCAGCTCGGCAACAGCGTGACAGTCTTTGAACGCGCCGACCGGCCCGGCGGTCTGCTCATGTACGGAATTCCCAATATGAAATTGGAAAAGAAGCTTGTCACGAACCGCGTCGGCCTGCTTCGGGACGAGGGGGTGCGCTTCATGCTGAACACGGATGTGGGGAGCGACTACCCGGTCCTCGCCCTCATGCGCGATTTTGACGCCATCGTCCTGTGCGCGGGCGCGACGGCGGAAAGGACGCTTTCCGCGCCGGGTGCGGAGCTTGAAGGCGTGACGACGGCGGTCGCCTATCTGACCGCTTCGACGAAAAACCTGCTTGGCGGGACGCCGATGCCGTCGGCTTGCGATTGCAAGGATAAGGACGTGATCATTGTCGGCGGCGGCGACACGGGGACGGACTGCGCCGCGACGGCAATCCGCCGCGGGGCAAAGAGCGTGGCCCAGTTTGAGATCATGCCGAAGCTGCCGGAGGAGCGCGCCGCGGACAATCCCTGGCCGCTTTGGCCAAAGGTGTTCAAGACAGACTACGGCCAAAAGGAAGCGATCGAGCTGTTCGGCGCCGACCCGCGGGAGTTTTTGACGACGGTCAAGGAGATCGTCGGCGACGGGCATCGTGTGACGGGCGTAACGACGGTCGGCGTCAAATGGGAGAAGCAGGGCGGCCGCCCCGTTGCGGTTGAAATCGCGGGGACGGAAAAGAAGCGTCCGGCAAACCTCGTGTTGACGGCGATGGGTTTCACGGGCCCGGAGCGGACGCTGATCGATCAGATGAATCTGGGTACGGACGCGCGCGGCAATGTGGCGGCCGATGAATCGGACTATCGGACGAGTTTGCCGACCGTGTTTGCCGCCGGCGATATGCGCCGGGGCCCGAGCCTTGTCGTATGGTCGATTTTTGAAGGAATGCGGGCGGCCAAAGCCTGTGACAAATATCTGCGTTTGCGGCAGAATGTGTAATGTATAGCGGGGTGTGTAAAGCGGAATGAATATCACGATTGAAAGAATCAGGGCGATTTTCAGCGCTGATAAGTATTTGATGATGGCGGGCGTGGTAATCGAGGAAATCGGCGAGGATTATTGCAAATGCAGCCTTCGCGTCGGGCCGGAGCATATGAACGCAGGCGGCGCCGCGCAGGGCGGGGCGATCTATACGCTGGCCGACTCCGCGTTTGCGGTCGCTTCCAACATCGGGAACATCGACCGCGGGGACAAGCTCCTCACGGTCAGCCAATCCGCTTCTATCTCCTATCTACGGGCCGGCGCACTCGGTGAAACGCTGTACGCGGAAGGGCGCAAAGTCGGCGGCGGCAAGAAAACCCCCGTGTTCCGCATGGATGTCACAAACGGGGACGGGACGGTGATCGCGACGATGACGGGCAACGGGTATACTGTGCCGCGGCGGTGAGATGAACGCGGATTCCGCCGAAATAAGAAACCCTGCAATCGTTTAAATTGCAGGGTTTATCTGGTCGGAGTGGTGAGATTCGAACTCACGGCCCCTTGACCCCCAGTCAAGTACGCTAACCAAGCTGCGCTACACCCCGTGACCGAATTGCATTATAAATGATTTTTTGCGGCTTGTAAAGACCTGTTGAAATTTCAACGGATTTGCCGTGGATTGACGAGCTCTTTTGGAATTTCAACGGATTTGCATTATAATAATCGAACAGAAACTTTACTGATCCACAGTACAGAAAAGGATGGTGAAATTATGGGCAGTAAGAAAATTTTGATTTTGGGGGTCGGCGCGCAGGGGTCGACTGTGGCGCAGCGCATGGATGAAGATGCGGCGGTATCCGAAATCATCTGCGCGGACCGCGACCCGAAAGCGGTGGACGAGCTCGTTCGTCTTTTGAAGAAAGGACGCGGGGCGCAGATTGACGCGAGCGACAAGGACAGCATTATTGCCGCGGCGCGGGGCGTGGATTTGATCGTCAACGGACTGCCGCTGCGGTGGCACGGCAACGTTTTGGATGCCGCGCTTGCGGTGGGCGCCTGTTATCAGGATTTTGCCGCCACGGACGCTTTGGCGGACAATTGGATCGATAGCATCCGTACGCTTTATGATGTTTACGGGCCCAAATTTGAAGCGATCGGCAAATTTGCGATCATCGGTACGGGCTCGGCGCCGGGCCTTATCTGCGCGGCGACGCGCAAGGCTGTGCGGGAACTCGATGTCTGCGATACGATCTATAATATTGTGTACGAGGGCGTGGAAGCAAAACGCTTTTTGCCTTTCTGGTGGTCCCCGATCACGGCGCTCACCGATATGAGCGAGGAAGCCTATGCGGTGGTTGACGGCGAGCTTGTACAGACGCCCCCCTTCGACCTGCCCATCGAGCGCGAATACGATTATATGGGCCTTGGACGGCCTGTTACATTGGTGGAGCATTGCCACGACGAGCCTGTCCATTATTGGTTCAACCGGGAAACCTTCTTTAAGGGCGCGAAGAATATCTGGTTCAAATACGGCGGCGCGGGCGTCGATTTCTCGAAGCCTTTGTACCGTTCCGGCCTGCTCTCAAAGAAGCCCGAAACCATCGGCGGGAAAGAGGTCGTCCCCTTTGACGTCGTGCTGGCGCATGTGCCGCCGGCGCCGAAATACCGCGGGGAAATCGCGGAGATTCTTGCGGAAGGCCTTGTCATGGACACCGGCTGCATGGTGATTGAAGCCTATGGGCAAAAGGGCGGCGAGGATGTCCTTTCCGAGGTTCACGTCTTTGCGCCGGGATTGGCCGACTCGTTTGCCCGCGCGGGCATTACCGCGGAGATGTATCTGACCGGGCAGGGCGGCGCGCTGTTCACGAAGATGATCTGCGAGGGCAAATTCGACCAAAAAGGGCTCATTTCCTCCGACATGATGAAAGAGGAGCAGGTTGATTATTACTTTGAATGTGCGGCGAAATTGGGTATCACGCTCGAATGCAAAGTGTCCAAACAATAGGAATTACGGTTATTATGTAATGATAATAAAGGATGGGTAGCTGTATGAACAAGAATGAGCCGTGTGTTGAGCGTATTTTCCTATATGAAGGCCGCAGGGATGTATTCTTCGAGGTATATCGCCCCGCGTCCGCGTCCGTGCGCCCCGCCGTCCTGATTTGTCCGGGCGGCGGGTATCAAGTGGTCGGCTCGACGGAAGGGCGGCCCGTAGCGGAACGTTTTCTGGCGCAGGGATACACGGCTTTCGTGCTCCGCTACTCGATCGGGGACGGCGCGGTTTTTGGCCCCGGCGGGTTTGATGATTTCGACCCGGTGAACGATGCGCGGCGCGCGATGGAAATCCTCCGCGGGCGGGCGGCGCAATTTGAAATCGATGCGGACCGAATTGTGCTCGCCGGGTTTTCCGCGGGCGGACACTTGGCCTCCGCGTATTGTTTCAGCGGCGCGGGCCTTGATTTTTTGCCCGCGGCCCTGCTGCTTACCTATCCGATGTCGGAGCGCGGGGATATGCCCGCGGCCTTCAATATCACGACGATGCCCTTCAGCCAAGAGCCCGCGGTGAAAAGCTTGCCGGTGTTTTTTCATCACGCGAAAGACGACAAGATGGTTCCGTTCGCGGGCAGCGTGCATTTGGAGGAACGCTTGACGCGGGAGGGCATTGAGCATGTATTTTTGGCATACGATCACGGTGTTCACGCGCAGCCTTTCGCAAACGACGAATGGTTCCCCAAGGCGATCGCTTGGCTGAAAGAAAAAGGGGTTTAAGAAATTGGTTTAAGAAATCCGCAAAATATTATTGCAATCCTATTGTAAACCCACCGTCATTATTATATACTGATTTTGTTCCGAAATTGGGGATCAAAAGCAGTTATATTTTAGCGCATGGTGAGGTATATGGACCAGCACTTAGTTCATTTTCAAGATTATTTGAGTAACATAAAAAAGCTTTCAGTCAACTCGATTTCCGCCTATATGCGCGACCTTCCTACTTTTGTGAGGTTCCTCGCAGAACGCGATGTGCTCGAGCTCAACGGTGCGTCCCGTACAGATGTCGCCGCTTATCTGCTGAAACTCAAGCAGGATGGTATGAGCGCCGCAACCGTCAACCGCAAACTCGCGTCGATCCGCGCCTATTACAAGTGCATGATCGAGGGGGGCGTCTTGGCGGAAAATCCCACGAATAATATCCGCTCGCCGCGGATTCAGCGAAAGGAGATCGAATACCTTTCGATTGAGGAAGTCGACCGGCTGCTGTCGTCGCCGAACGACAGCGATATCGGCTGCCGCGACCTCGCCATCCTTGAAATGCTCTACGCGACGGGGCTGCGCGTGACGGAATTGATGTACGCGAATATCGACGATATCAATCTGCGCATGGGATTTGTGAGCTGTAACGGTTCTCACGGAAAGGCGCGGATCATCCCGCTCGGCCGTCCGGCCAGAGCCGCTCTCGAAAAATATATCTATGACGTTCGCCCCCGTTTTCGCCGCACGCGGGAAGCACAGGGCGGCGGCGACGACAAGGCCCTCTTCCTGAATTATTATGGGGAGCGCATTACGCGTCAGGCGCTTTGGAAGATTTTGAAGAGTTACTCCGAGAAGGCGGGGGTCGACAAGAAGATTACCCCGCAAATCCTGCGCAATTCATTCGCCGTACACATGATCCAAAACGGCGCGGACCTCAAATCCGTGCAGGAACTCATGGGGCACGAAGACCCTGTGGCGACGCAGGCCTACCTCTCCGTTTCTAAAAACAGGATCAAAGACGTGTATGACAGCGCCCATCCGAGGGCGTGAAACGCGGCGCAGCGCCGGCGCAGACAGGGACGGCGCGCGGCATGCGGATCGCGGCGGTCGTCAGCGGCGCGGCGCGGCGGCGCGGCGGCGGCGCGGCGCGAAAAAATTGCCAAAAAATTGCACGGGTGGGCGGACAAAGTAAATGCAACCTTTGAAAGACTAACTGTCAGGGGGTAGCGATAAGTAGTTCCGAAAGTGGTTGCAGTAAGG
>JAITNA010000185.1 GCA_031290715.1 Eubacteriales Family XIII. Incertae Sedis bacterium
CTTTGCCGTCATACTTTTCGTATCATTATAATACCCAATTCCCGCCGACTTGTAAAATTTCCTCGCTGAATCATTACGTCTGTCATTCTCTGTCATTCCCGCGATAATGGTGCTTCTCAAATTCCGCAAGGAATTTGCAAGAAGACCTTATACAACACTTTCTGAAATCTCTGATTTCATGAAAGTGACTGCAATGCGGGAATCCAGCGCCCAACAAACAAATAGGAAGCAAGCCAAAAAACGCTTGCTTCCCGCGCTTACACCTGGTCATTCCCCCGCGCGTACACTCTGTCATTCCCGCGACTGCGGGAATCCAGTGCCTTCCCAAAAGCAACGGGAAGCAAGCTGCAAAACGCTTGCTTCCCGTATATTTTCAGAAACAGGCAAAGGGGGGAGCCTGTACTCTGAAAGCAATATGAATGGCGCTTGCGCGTGAATATCCCAATCCCATACAAATAGAACCTCTCCCGCGATATCGCACCTTATCAAATTGTCCAAGCAAGGTAATTATAACCCTTCTGAAAAATAAAACAACTATTATTTTCAAAATATTATGAATGAATGAATGACAATTACAATTACAACGGTTTAACGTCCGTTTACAAAGTATTTAATCCCCGTTTAAACAGCGCGGATATGATGGCGTTATCAAAGAAACGGAGGCGCTTTTCATGGAAACCTATACGAAGAACTTAGATGAACTCAACCGGAAGTCCCTGCCGGAAGCGGGGGGCAAGGGCGCGGGTCTTGGCGAGATGATCTTGGCGGGCCTGCCGGTGCCGCCGGGCTTTGTCGTCACGACCGGGGCGTATCTGGCCCATCTCGAGGCGTCGGGGCTGCGGGAGCGGATCGCGAACCGGATCGCGAATCTCAAAGAGGATGATTATACGGCAATCACGGAAGCGAGCGGGGATATTTCCTCGTGGATCGAAAACGCGCCGATGCCCGGGCCCGTGCGGGAAGAAGCGCGCACAGCCTATGCGCATTTGTCCGGGATGGCAGGGGCGGCGGGGGAAAGCGCAAAATATCCGGTGGCGGTGCGTTCGAGCGCCACGGCAGAGGATTTGCCCTCGGCCTCTTTCGCGGGGCAGCACGAAACCTATTTGGGGATTCGGGGAATTGACGCGGTGCTGGACCATATCAAAAAATGCTGGGCGAGCCTTTGGAGCGCACAGGCAATTTCTTACCGGACCGGCGCCGGATTTGAACATCTTGAGGTCAATCTTGCGGTCGTCGTGCAGGCGATGATCCCCGCAGAGACCGCCGGGGTCATGTTCACGGCCAATCCGGTGAACGGAAGCCGCGAGGAGATCATGGTCAGCGCCGGGTACGGCCTTGGGGAAACGATTGTCAGCGGCCTGATCACACCGGACACCTTTGTCCTCAGCAAAGCGGGCCGGGTCAAGGAGCAGACGCTGGGGGAAAAAGACCTTCAGATCGTCTTGACGGAAACCGGCACGGGCCTTGAAGAAGTCCCCTCGGAAAAACGGAAGGCATTTTGCCTTGGAAACCCTGAATTGGTGGGGCTTTCGATTCTTGCGCGCCGCGTGGAGCAGCATTATGGCAGCCCGATGGATACGGAGTGGGCGCTTTCGGAGGGGAAAATATATCTGCTTCAGGCGAGGCCCATCACGACGGATGCCGCCGCTGACAATAGCAGCAATCATGATTCGGACATCCTTGGGCCCGGCGACAAGATTCTTTATCAGGGCAAAAAGCCGCCCTATATCCTGACAATGACGATGGACCTTTTTTCCGAGCCGGTAACGCCCTTGGATTTTGCCTATCTCTACCGGCGTTATCAGGCGTCTACCGCCATGCTGCAGGATATGGGGATGAGCTTGCCAAAAACGCCGATCATGCCGGTGGAGCGGGAAAGCGGCTGCGTGGCCCTGCGGCTCACCGGCCCGGAGCCGTCGCTTTCCATGCTTTGGAAATTGCCGATCTTCAAGCTGCAGGGCGCCCATGAAGACACGAAGGAGCTTTGGCTGCCCGTCTGCGCGGAAATGGGCGCGTGGCTGGAAAACAAGGAGGCGGGCATACAGAAGACATCGGACCCTGCGGGGGCGGCGCGCATGCTGGAACAAATGCTGGAAGAATTCGGGGCGCTTTTCCGCAAACGCTGCATGGTGTTTTTCAAATCCGCAAAGGCGGCCGACGCCGATTTGGCGCGCATGGTGAAAAAGGCGGTAGGGAAAGGCCGCGCGGAGGAGATGAAAGAGCGGCTTTACCGGGCTTTGCCTTTCCGGACGGAACTTCAAAACGAGGCGCTGGCCCACACGGCGCAAACGGCAAAGGCAATGGGCAAAGAAAGCGAAGCGTTCCTGAACGATTTCGCGAAGTTTATGGAGGAATACGGCGACCGGCCCGCGCTCAGCGCGGCGCCTACGCTCGGTTCGCCGACATGGCGCGAGCGCCCGGAGTTTGTTCATGGCCTGATCGACGCCCTGATGCAGGACGAGGCTTTGATGGACGCGGAGGGGTATTTGCAAAAACAGGAAAACGTCCGCAAAGGCTATGAAGCCGCCAAGCAAGAAATCCGGGCGCGGCTCTCGCAGGGCGCGTATTCCAAATTTGAAAAAGCTTTGGAACGGGCAAGGAACGCGACAATCGTCCGGGAGGAAAGCTCCTTCTTGGTGGAAAAACTCACGGCCTGTATCCGCAGGATGGCGCTGAAGCTCGGGGGCATGCTTGCCGAACGTGCGCTCATAGATGACGCCGGCGATGTGTTTTTCCTCTTTCTCGATGAGCTCGGCCCGGTGGCGACGGGCGAAGCGGGGGGAAGCGGGGAAGCCGGAAAGGCCGCTGTCAGGGAAAAGATTGAGAAAAGAAAGGGAGCGTATGCCAAGGTGTATGCCGCGCACGAAAAAGGCATCCATTGGATGAATTCCACCGGTTCGTTTCCGGTCTTTGACACCGCGAAAAAAGGAAAAGGGAAGGGGAACGGCGGGGATGCCTTTCAGGGGGCTTGCGCAAGCCGCGGCGTATATGAAGGCACGGTGCGCGTCGTGAACAGCCCCGCCGAGTTTGACAAACTGAAAAAGGGGGACGTCCTCGTATCCGCCTGTACCACGCCGACGTGGACACCACTGTTCCGCGTGGCGGGTGCGGTCGTCACGGAGAGGGGCAGCCCCCTTTCCCACGCGGCGATCGTCTCACGGGAATATGGAATCCCCTGCGTCGTCGCCGTGGACGGCATCACAAAATTGCTGACGGATGGGCAGAGAATCCGCGTGGACGGCACAAACGGGCTTGTCACCATCCTACTCCCCAAAGCAATCCCACTCGCAGCAGTCCCGGAAGGAGGGAACGCGCATGCTTAAAATTATTAAAAGATTACCTGCCGGAATGGTCATTTTGGCGATCGTATTCGTATTGATTCAGGTGGCGGCCGCGCTGTATCTGCCGCAGGTGATGGTGGATATCGTGAACAACGGCGTCATGGCCGGGAAAGTCGATTTCATCCGGTCCCGCGGTTTCCTCATGATCCTGCTGTCGGTTTGCAGCTTGGCCGCCGCAATTTTCAACACCTTTATTTTCTCAAGGCTGTCCTACAAATTGGGCAGTGAGCTTCGGTCCGATATCTTCGGCAAGGCACTCAGCTTCTCGAAAGCCGAGTTCGACAAAATCGGCACGGCGTCTTTGATTACGCGTAATACCAACGATGTGACGCAGGTGCAGACTTTGGTGGAAATGGGGCTGAAATTCCTGATTCTCTCCCCCTGCATGCTTTTCGGCGGCATCATTATGACCGGGCTTTTGAGCCCCAAATTGGCCTTGGTATTTTTGTGCGCAGTGCCGTTTCTCATCGTTTCCTATATCATCATCTACCGTTTCGCCAGCCCGCTGTTTACAAAAATGCAGAAGCTTTTGGACAAAATGAACCTCCTTTTCCGGGAGGGGCTGACGGGGGCGCGGGTGATTCGCGCGTTTTGCAAAGAGGGGAGCGAGTATGAGAAATACCGGGCGGTCAACCGCGAATATACGCATGCGTCGGTAACGGCCGGGACCATCATGAGCATATTCGTCCCGCTCATCACCATGCTGATCAGCCTTGCGACGGTAGTGATCACTTGGATTGCCGGCGTATCCGTTTCCGGCGGGACGATGCAGATCGGCGCCGTCATGGGCGCGATCAGCTATTCGGGGCAAATCCTCATGGGCTTCGGAATGCTGACCGCCGTGATTCTGGCGATACCGCGCGGGCAGGTTTCCGCGAAAAGGATCAATGAAGTACTCGATATGCCGGTCAGCATTACGGATCCGGCCGCCTTGCCGGAAGCGAAAACAGGGCTTTCCGCGAGCGGGCCATCCCTGCAGTCTTTGCAGTCCTTGGCAGGCGGCGGGTCGTCCCTGGCCGGCGCGGCTTCGCTGACTTTTGAAAACGTTGACTTCCGATATGCGGGCGCGGAGCGGAAAACATTAGAGGGCATTGCGTTTTCTGTGAATCCGGGGCAAACGCTGGCCATTATCGGCAGCACAGGCGAGGGGAAAACGACGCTCGTAAACCTCATTTCAAGGCTTTATGACGTGACAGGCGGCGGCGTCAAAATCGGCGGGACGGACGTTCGCGCGATGAAACAAAGCGTGCTCCATGACGCGATCAGCTTTTCCCCGCAAAAGTCTACGCTGTTTTTCGGGACGATCCGCTCCAATATGCTGATGGGGAAGCCGGGCGCGACGGACGATGAGATATGGGCGGCGCTCGATATGGCGCAGGCGACGGAATTTGTCCGCACGCTCGCGCAGGGCTTGGACAGCGCCGTGGAAAAGGGCGGCGGCGACTTCTCCGGCGGGCAAAAACAACGGCTTTGTATCGCGCGGACGCTGATCAAAAACGCCGGCGTCTATGTATTCGACGATTCCTTTTCGGCGCTTGATTTCAAAACCGACAGCCTCGTGCGTGCAGCGATGAAATCGAAACTCCAAGGCGCTGTTACGGTAATTGTGGCGCAGCGGCTCAGTACCGTTATGGACGCGGATTTGATCGCCGTGCTTGACGGCGGGAAACTCGCCGGGTTGGGGACGCACGAACAGCTTGAAAAGACGAACAGGGTCTATGGGGAAATCATAGCCTCGCAGGTTTACAAGGAGGAGGCGGTATGAGCAAGAAGGAAAGCACGTCGGCGGCAAGCGCCGGCAATCAGCCCATGAGCGGCGGCGCCAAGATGCTCCTGACGCAGAAAAAGCCGAAGAATATGTGGGCAAGCATCAAGCGGCTGATGGGATATATGAAGAAAAGCATTCCGCTCATCGTGCTGACGATCATCATTGCGATCGCGGGCACGGTCGCGCAGGTATTCACGCCCAAAATGCTCGGAAACGCGACGACGATCCTGTTTGACGGGCTGCGCGGCGGCAGGGGGATTGACTTTGACGCACTGGAATCCGTTTTGATTTTCGTCGCAATCCTGTTCGCGGGCATCTTTTTCGCAACCTTCCTGCAGCAGCGCCTGATGGTCGTCGTTTCGCAAAAGACCACCTACGCGCTGCGCAACGAACTAAAGGCAAAGATGAACAAGGTCCCCGTTTCCTACTTCGACAAAAACGCGAACGGCAATCTGATGTCTGTGGCGGTCAACGATATCGATAATATCGTAACGAACCTTCAGCAGAGCCTGACGGATTTGATCTCCAGCGTCATTCTTGTGGCGGGCGTTTTGTGGATCATGATCACGATCAGCCCGGCGCTCACCTTGATTGCGTGTATCATGATTCCCGGCGCCGTCCTGATCATGACGGCACTGACGCCGATTGCGAAAAAAAACACCAACGCCTACTACAAATCGCTCGGGGAGCTGAACGGGCAGGTCGAGGAAGCTTATCAGGGTTTCGCGGTCGTCAAGAGCTTCAACGGCGAGGAAGCGGCGCGTCAGACATTCGGCGGCGTCAATGAAAGTATGTATCGGACCGGATGGAAAGCGCGCTTCTTCGGCGGGCTGATGATGCCGAGCATGAGCCTTGTTCAAAACATCATCTATGTGCTCATCGCCGTAATGGGGGCGCTGCGGGTCGTGTCCGGAACGATTACCATCGGGGATATGCAGGCCTTCTTCCAGTATTCCACGCAGTTCTCGCAGCCGCTGATGAAGTTCACGCAGATTTGGAACGGCGTGATCTCCATGGTCGCGTCCGCGGAACGCGTATTTAATATGTTGGATGCCGCGGAAATGGAAACGTATCAAAGCGCGTTCCCGAACGCCGACGCTGCGGCTGTGTCTGTGACGGAAGCCGGAGCGGCGGCCGGGCGCGGGGCCGAGGACAATCGCGGGGCCGAAGCCGGGCGCGGGGGCGAGGACAATCGCGGAGCCGAAAAGGTCGTTTTCGAGCATGTGCGGTTTGGCTATACGGATGAGCCGCTGATGAAAGATTTCAATATGGAGGCGGCGAGCGGCCGGATGGTAGCCATCGTGGGTCACACCGGCGCGGGGAAAACGACGCTGATCAATCTGCTCGAACGGTTTTATGAGATTCAGGGCGGCAGCATCCGCATTGACGGCGTGGACATCCGCAATATGGAGCGCAGCGTTTTGCGCCGGCGTATCGGCATGGTACTTCAAGACACATGGTTGTTCTCCGGTACGATTTTCGATAACATCCGCTACGGAAACGAGGACGCGGCCGACGAGCAAATCTACGCCGCGGCGAAGGCGGCCTACGCCGACGACTTCATTCAAAAACTGCCGGACGGGTACGATACCGTATTGGACGAGGACGCGGGGAATATTTCACAGGGGCAGCGGCAATTGATCACAATCGCGAGGGCTTTTGCCTGCAGCCCGGAAATCCTGATCTTGGACGAAGCGACCTCGAACGTGGACAGCCGCACGGAAATGATCATCCAAAGCGCCATGAAACGGCTGCTCAAAGGGCGCACAAGCTTTGTGGTGGCCCATCGCCTGTCAACGATCTACGATGCGGACCGCATCCTGGTAATGAGCGACGGCGACATTGTAGAAACCGGCAGCCACAAAGAGCTCATCGCAAAAGAAGGAGTCTACGCAGACATCTACAACAGCCAGTTCGCACACTGACAGCCCCACCGGCGATTCACAAAGCGAATCGGGCAGGATGCCTGCTCAAATGGTAAAGCTCATCTAAAATGGCAAATCTCATCTCAAATGGGACATCTCATCCTAATATCTAAAACGAAGCTATCTAAAACGAAGGGAAGCCTCACGGCTTCCCAATTTTATGTGAATCCTGACTCTATTCCGTGAAAATCACGGAATAGAGTTCATATTCTCCAAAAAAGGGGCGTTTTTCTGTGAATCTTGACTCTAATACGTGTTTTTCACGGAATAGAGTTCATATTCACATACGACATCATTTAGCTAAGGAAGCGCTGATTAAAGCGATTGTGCTTAATTGCGACTTCGGTTTGCCGCATATCGAGGCGCAAAACGGAAGGAATACTGGTGGTATTTCAACGTTTTGCAACGAAGAGATGCGGCAAACCGGTGGCGCAAGCGAGTGCAAGGGATTTAATCAGCGCTTCCCTAAGCAAAACGTCGATTCAGAGAAGGGCCTCTAACAAAAATTTGCCAAAGCTCAAGACAGAAACTGGCAGATTTCGCACTGTTGCAGAATTGCCCCCTTTTATGTTCAGCTAGCTAAATGACATTGATTCACATATGAAACGGTTGGCTTCGGGGGATGACGATTTCAATCCATGGTATCGCTGCCCCACTCGGGGAGTTTTCGCCCAAAATACCTGCGTTCCGGAATGCCTATTTCTTTCAAGCGGGAAACTAGCCTGCCCGACTGCATATCCGCCCATGTAAAGCGCAGCACTTTATGGCCGGCCTCCGCGATGCGGTCCTCACGTTTCTTTTCCTTAAAAATTGATTCTTTGTCGGTGTATTTGACTTTGCCGTCGAGTTCCGCAACAATTGAGCGTTTGTTTAGCTGCCAATGCATATCAACCCGCCCGAGAAAGTGATTTGCGCTGGACAGCCTCACTTGTTGTTCGGGCATCGCCAGGCTCGCTCGATATAACGCCAACCACGCAAGGGTTTCCATTGGGGATTCGCACTTTGCGTTTGCAAACGGAAGCAATGAGCGCAGCCTTTTGTTTCCCGGCACCCCGGTGTTTTGGCAAAGATATTTCTCCAAGTCCGGCACCGAAAAATGCCTGGCAAGAATGCAGTGGTTGAGCGCGATCAAGGTTGAATCGGCATCAAGGCTCGAAGCCAAATCAACGATAATACGCTCCGGCTTGGCTACTTTCACCCCGTCGATCAAGTCGAAATCCAACGGCGTCGCCGAAAAATGCCACCGTATCACATTTTCATCCGATTTTCGCTTTGCAGTCGAGTAACAATGGGGACGATATGAAATCTGCTTCGGCAACGGGATATCTCTCATCACAGCGCCGCTGATATTTGAAAATACTTGACCATCACCCCTCATCTTTCCCGCATAGTATTCTATCACCGCCCGGTGCCGCTCAATCGGCATCAAGCGTCCCCACTCCAAGCGGGCGGCATATAGGTTTCCCCCTAAGCTTTCATCGGCTGTTGTATCAATATCAAAAGTAAGCGCGCGAATAATCATACACACATTGTGACATAAATGTATAATAATGTAAATACCTTATTTCCGTTTCCCCTCATTTTTCACTTTGGTTTCACGATCAGATTATAGAGAAGGCCCTCAGCAATCCCAACGCTTCTCGCGCTTCCGACACACAAGTCTTTCAATCATCCGGGTGCAATTCCCGGCGCAGGTCGTCGATCCACTTGTCCGCTTTGGCGTCAGCGCTTGCCGGCAGGTCCGCCCCGTCCGCAACCGCCGCGTCCGTACCATCCGCCGCCAACTCCGCAAACGCCGCGTCCGAAACATCGGCCGTCGTTGCTTCAAACACCGCCGCAATATCCGTACCGGCCGCCGCCAACTCCGCAAACGCCGCGTCACCCGCCCCCGCCCTCCTGCGCCGCAAAAATACCGCAGCGAGGACTGCAATAACGATAATAACGACCGCCGCCACCGTGATCGGGAGGGCCGGGCCGCCTGAGCCGCCGAAGCCCATACCGGCCGCCGTACCATCTGCCGCAAGGCCGGGAGCCGTGAGCCCGCCGGACGCAAGGATGACATCGTTCGTGTTTTCGAGGTCGAAGATGATATAGCCGTCTGCGACGCTGCCGCCCTGCGCGATCTTTGTCAGGCCGCCGCTGTCCGGGTCGACTTGGTAGACGTCGATGCCGGACGGCTGCCCCGCGAAATGCGTCCCCGCCGCGACGTATACCTCCGCGGGCGCGGGAAGCGCCGTATGATCCTCAAAGCGAAGCATGAGTGCGCCGCCGCCCGCTTTCACCCCTTCGGGAAGCGTGTCCGTGAGCGCGCCTTCAAGGCTGCCCGCAAACGCCGCCGCCTCCCCGGCCGCAATATCCGCGCCGAGAAACGACAAGGAGAACGCGACATTGCCGGCCCCGTCCTTTTTCTGAATAACGATGTTTTCATTCTTGCCCGCCGCGTTTGAAAAGACTTCTGAAATGTTTGCGCCAAGGCCGAGTGTGACGACGGTATAGCCCATCCCATCCCGTCCTTGCATACTGAATACCGCTTGCGGTACAGGCTGATCCTCCAAACGGATTTCTGCCTGCGCCCCGGAGGACCCCTCGCCAACGCCGGCGCCGACATCGCCGCCGACGTTCGTCTTGCCCGTCGTGCCGCCCGTGCCGCCGCCCGTACCCGTGCCGCCCGTGTCTATTCCTGTTTTTCCGGTCGCGGGCGAACCTGCCGATGCCGTCCCGCCGCTGTCCGTCCCGTTGCCGCCGCTGCCCGTGCCGGCCCCGCCGCTGCCCGTGCCGGCCCCGCCCGTATTTGTTTCACTGCTGCTATTTTTGTCCGTACCGCCGGAGGTGTTCGTTTCGCTCGTCCCGCCGCCCGTACCGTTACCGCCGCCCGAACCCGAGCCCGCACCCGTACCGCCGCCCGTACCGCCGCCCGCACCGGTACCGCCGCCCGAGCCTGTACCGCCCGTACCGCCGCCCGTACCCGTACCGCCGCCCGTACCGCCGCCCGTACCCGTCCCGCCGCCCGAAGCCGCGGCGGTCACCGACACCGATACATAAGCCGCGTTATCCACATGCTTTTCAAGCGAAGCCCTGATGGTGATCGTCGCCGAGCCGGGGGATACCCCCGTGACCGTCAGCGTGCCGCCGCTGTAGCTTGCCCTCGCCACCGAGCTGTTGCTCGATGATACAGACACCTGTGTATACTTCGTCACAAAGGCCGTGCCATTGCACCCGCACCACCCGCCGGCCCCTATGCACTCGGGCGGGCAGGTCTGCGGGCATTCCGCCATGCCGCAGCCGGGGAGTTGATCTTCCTGCGAGGGTGAAACCGACACGCCGATGGTCTGGGACTGCCCGCTTGCGACCGACACCGAGCCCTGCGAGGGCGCAATGCTCACGCCCGGCAGATTGTAGTACGCGTATGCCGGCGATGCCCCCGCAAGTACAATCAGGAGCGCGGCAAAGCAAGAAACCAATACCCTGCCGCGTCTCCCGAAGGCTTTCACAACCACCCCCTACTTGCGCCCGAAGGTGATGACCCCCTTGCGCCCAAGCAGCGCAAGGCCGGCAATCAACGCGATGAGCACGCCCGCAAGCCCGATAAGGATGTAGACCGCCAATGGCGGCAGCGCGCCCGCGGCGGAGAGCCCTGCCTGCGCCGCTTCCTCAACAACCGGCTGCGCCTTGCCCTCACCGTTTGCCAGCGGCGTCAGCGCATCCGTGATCTCCTGCTGATTTTTGCGTTCCTGCGCTACGGCCGTTTCGACCGCGGCGCTGATTTGCGCGTCGATTTCCTCCTGCGACTGCGGCGTTTCCGCTTTGTCCTCCTCGGCGAGCGCCCGTATCGTTTGAGCCACGATGGCCGCCACATCATTCGCCGACAGCGCGCCCACGCCCGCGCCCGTGCCCGCAACAACCACCTGAACCGGAGCCGCCGGCGCAGTGGCAGAAGTATTGTTATTCGTGGTCGTCGTATTGTTGTTATTCGTCGTGGTCGTGTTATTATTCGTCGTCGTGTTGTTATTCGTCGTCGTATTATTATTCGTCGTCGAATTATCAACCGTATAGTCGCCGTCCACAACCGTATTATTATCTCCGATGACCGTCGTACCATCACCGCCGCCCGTACCATCGCCCGTGCCGTCGCCCGTGCCGTCGCCGCCCGGCGTCGTGTCCGCAATCGCGAACGCGAACGTCAGCGGGCTGTCATAGCCGTCAAGCGTCACAGACACCGCCGCCGTGCCGGCCGCAAACGCGGCCAGAGCCTCTTTTTTCAGCGTCAGCGTGCCGCCGTCCGAGTACGCATAGCCCGTGCCCGCCGCAAGCGGCACAGCGTTCACGCTCACACCCGCAAGCGCGCGGCCGCCCGTATCGAGCAGCGCCGTGATATCTCGGTAGTTGTCCGACGCGGCATTCCGGTCAAAGACCTGCCCCGGCGCCGCGCTCAGCGACGGCTCCGTCAGCACGCCCGCGCCGACCCGGATCGTGATGTCGTAAGGCTGCGAAGAACGCTCGCCCATCCATGAATACCAGATGGCAAGCGTTTCGCCGTTGCCGCCGGGGATGACCGTTTCGCCCGATATCTTGAGCGGGTCGGGATGGGCAAAGTAGGATTCCAAAGAGAACACCGCTTCGCCGTCAGCAAGACCATCCACTTCGAGGAACATCTGGCCGCCCTCGACCACGAGCCGCGCGGTCGCCGTATCGCCCGACCGGTCGCCGGACACAATGCCGTTCTTGTTGGTCACAAAGCGCACCGCGGGCGTCGCTGTATTGCCCATCGACGTACCGCCCGCGCCCCAGCAGGTGCAGAAGCCGTACATATCCGGGCAGTTGGCCGCCGACGAGCAGGCCCCGTCGCCGTTGTTGACGACGTAGCCCGCGCAGAAGTCGCACTCATGGCCGATATTCACAACGGCCGGCCAAGCGGTGAGCGGAATCCGTATCGTGCCGCCCTTTTCCACCTCGGCATAACGTTGGTCCCCCGCGCCGAAGCCCGCCTGCACAGTCAGCAGCGACTTGTCGAGAATGACCTTGCCGTGGTCGTCAATGGGCTTGCCGTCTTCGTCCGTATCCTGGTCGACCGTGATCTTGTCCGCGCCCGCGAAGCCCTCGCCCTCATCGATCACCACATGGATTTCGATGGAAAGCGGCGGCACACCCGGCTCAAAGTTGAACACGAGCGGCACCGTATAGCCGCCCTCGGGCGGGACAGGCAGCGATTTCAGGATTTCTTTGGCAATGATATACCGGTCGCCGGAAATGCGGTAGTCCGTGCCGCGGATCAAGCTGCGCGGCGTTTCCCAGCGCTCGCTGTCCACGCCCTCGCCCCACTCGCTCTGCCCGAGCAGCACGGAAGTCACGCTATGCCCTTTGAGGCTGATACGCAGCGCGATATCCTTGTACAGATTGCTCGAAGTGTTCTGGTTGAACATATAGTGGGACAGGGCCCCGAGGAATTCCGGGTCGCCCACCTCCGCGCCGCCTTCGCCGCCGCGCCCGTCAAGCACATCCACGAGCTTGGCGGTTTCCGCGTCAATCTCGCTTTGCAGATACCATGTCGAATAATAATAAGAACGCGCGATGGCAAGCTCGCGTGTGACCGCCGCCCACTCTGGCTCGGTGAAGTCCGCCGCGTCTGCCGTTTCCGCTTGGCGTATGGCCGTATAGAGCGCCGGCATATCCGTATCCTGCTCGCGGTCGCGCGGATAGCCCACATGCACCAAATCGAGGACCTCGCCCACAATATTGCTGCTTGAAACGATCGTCACCACATTGCCGCTGACCGTCGCCGTGACCCCCGGTATGAACGAAGCCTGGCCCGCCAAAAGCTCGGCAAGCTGCTCCGACGTCAGCGTGAGGTAGGCGTGGTTGTGTATTGTAATGTTGGCGTTGTACGCCGCGATCACATTCCCCGCCTGCACGCCGTCCTTGAGCAGATTGTAATGCACCATGCCGCGCGTGGAAGCCGCGGGGTTTGTGATCTGTATCCGCGTCGTCGCCGGCGTCGTCGCCGTGCCCGGTATCTGCTCGAGCGTCACGGTTTCGCTCCCGTCCTTGAGGACGACCGAAACGATCATATTGAAGGTCGGGAAGCCCGCCGCCACGCTTTCGTCCGCCGCGTCCGCGAGCCCCGCAAGCGTGCCGAAGCCGCCTTGCGCGTTGGCCGCCAAAAGCGTCAGGACCGACGAAGTGGCGCGCGCCGGGATATGAAGCAGCAGCTCTAAGGTCTTGCCGTCGTCAAGCACGCGGGCGCTGTTGGCGTCGTGCGCCGGGTCAAAGATAAAGGGCAGCGGATTCTTGACCGTACCGAAGTCCTCCGGGTAGTCCGCGCGGCCCGTTTCCTTCTTGTTGATATAGGCGCTGCCATAGTAGGCGTCGAAAGAATGCAGCAGCGCGTCCTCGTCGGTGATGCTCACCGCGCGGTCGTAAGCGATCTGCAGGATCATGTACTGGTCGTCGTCGTCGAGCGTCCCCGGCTCGGCGATCAGCCGCTGCGAATAGGCCGCCTGATGGTCTGTCCACGCCTTGTACCCGACGACATTGGGGCCGTCGTAGCCTGTGCCGCCTGTGTCCTTGTCGTTCAGCGCGGCAAGCAGCGCCTCTGTCTGCGCGTCGATCTCATCCTGCAGATACCACGCCGAAGCGTCTACCGACCGGGCGATGGCAAGCTCTTTCATCAGCTTGGCGTACTTCGCCTGCGTGAACTCGCCGGCCTGCGCGTCCTGCGCCAGATCGATGGCATCCCCAAGCGCCGCCTTGTCCTGCGGGATCGGGAAGGCCTCGTCGCCGATTTCCGCGCTCACATCGCGCGGATAGCCGACGATGAACAAATCGAGCACATCGCCGGGCGCGGAAGACTTCGCCGTCACCGTGATGAGATCGCCCGAGGTGGCAATAACGTAATCCGCGGAGAAGTTTGTCGAAAGCACGCCGCTGATCCCGTCGCCCGCCGAAAGCAAGCGGTTTGCCGTCAAATTGAGGTAGCTGTAATTGTGGCCGGTAGCGGACGGGAAAAAGCCCCCGCTGCCGATGCTCGTGGAGCCGTTGGCGAAAGCCGGCGGCGCGACCATCACGCCGTTTTTCAACAGCGCGAGGTGTACCTGCCCGCGCGTCGCGGACTCAGGGTACACAAACTGCTTTGTCACGCTCGCCTTGTCCGTGCCGCTCGCCACAGTCTGCGAGACCGTCGAGAACTCCGTGCCGTCTTTCAGGATGGTGGAAACGATCATCGAAATGTCCGGCAAAACCACCGGCTCGCCGCTCGCCTTGTCCGTCACGGACGGCAGCGTGCCGCCCGCCGCCGCTGCCGCGATATTGAGCCGCCCCGTATAAGCCGCGCCGATGTGGAAGGTCAGCCGCAGCGTCTTTCCGTCCGCAAGCACGGCCGCCGTATTGGCGTTGTTTGTATGGATATAGTTTCCGCCGAAATTGGCGGCAAGCTCACTGAAAATACTCGTGGCATCCGACAGCTCGATCGCCTTGTCGAAAGCGGCGTCAAATACCAAATACATATCGTCGCTATCCGACATTTCATTGTATGCGCCCTGATGATCCGTCACGGCACGGTAGGACAAAACTTTCGCGTTGCTGGGCGTGGGGTCGGGATCGCCCGGCTCTTCTCCACCCGTATCGGCAAGCGCCGCTTCGAGCTTCGCTTCCTGCTCGTCGATCTCGCTTTGCAAATAATAAATGCCGGCGTTCATCGCTTTCGCGATTGCAAGCTCGTTGGTCAAGGCCGCGTATTTTGCCGTGGTATAGTCGTCCTTTGCCGCAGCGGCCGCCTGCGTGATGAGCGCCGCAATCCCGCTCTTGTCCGCTTGCGTATCGCGGTCGCGCGGATAGCCGACAACGAAGAAGTCGATCACCTCGTCTTTCATATTCCGTTTGGAGGTAATGGTGACAAGAGTGCCATCGGAGGTAGCCGTGTATCCGGGATAGCTGAAATCAACAGAATCAGGAGCGCTATACGCATTCATTAGCCCCACGAAACCGCTTGCCAAAGCAACAGCCGTCTGCTCCTGATAGTCCTTGCCGTTATAAGTATAGGGGATATAGTTGAAGTGGTGAATCGGCATTGTGAAATTGGATGTTTTAGTCATATCCAAAATAAGCACTTCATATCCATTGGGCATCCATATCCTTGCGCCGTTACGCAAAAGCAAAGCATGTATCATTCCCCGCGTCGCGGATGCCGGCTTGTGAACCTCTACCACAGTAACGGCCGGCGTTGTGGATGTGCCCGCCTGGCGGGAAACGACCGACATATATACGCCCGTGGAAACGGTCATGCGGACATCGGGCAAGATGATAGGATGTCCGT
>JAITNA010000187.1 GCA_031290715.1 Eubacteriales Family XIII. Incertae Sedis bacterium
CCGCGTATATTGCCGCACTTCTTCGGCAAAAAGCCTCACAATACCACCAGTATTGTTGCGTTTTTTGCCTGTGAATTGCGACAATATCCACGGCAAATCCGCACACCTTAATTAATCAGCGTTTCCTTAACGATGTCGCTTTCAAATATTATACCACTTCCTTTTTTCTTTTCAATAAATAAAGAAGTGAACACAATGGGGACCGTGGAAAAGTGATTACTCCCAGTGATCACCCCAAAGCATTCGCCGTATAAATCTCTTTCGACGCGAGGACCTCGGCTTCCAATGCGACCAGACCGCCCGCCCGCGCTTCCGACGCTTCGATGGCCTGAAGGTCGGGCCTTGTGGACGGATGGCGCGGCAGAAAGACCGTACAGCAATCCTCGTAAGGCAGGATCGACGTTTCGTAGGTGCCGATCTCCCGCGCGCGGTCTATGATGTCCACCTTGTCCATCGCGATGAGCGGGCGCAGCACGGGGATTTGCACGGCGGCATCCGTGACCGCGATCGACTCGGCGGTCTGACTGGCGACCTGCCCGAGATTTTCACCGGTGATGAGGAAACCCGCGTCCGCGTCCCGCGCCGCCTTCTCCGCAATCCGCATCATCGCCCGGCGCGTCAGGATGGTCATTTCGCTTTCCGGGCAGTTTGTCGCGAGCGCTTCCTGAACCGGCAAAAGGTTGGCGATATGGACGCGAATGCTGCCGCAATAGCCGGCGAGGATGTCCGCCAGATCGCAGACCTTTTCTTCCGCGCGCTTGCTTGTATAAGGATAGGAATGAAAGTGCAGCGCTTCGATCCTCATCCCGCGCTTTGCCATGAGCCACGCCGCCACGGGGCTGTCGATCCCCCCGGAAAGAAGCACAAGCCCCTTGCCGTTCGTACCGAGCGGAAGCCCTCCGAAGCCTTTCATGCGATCATCGTAAAGCAGGACGTCCTTGCGCCGCAGATGGACATAAAGCATGACCTCGGGCCTGCGCACATCGACCTTGACGCGGGCGCCGAGCGCGTCGAGTACCGCTTCCCCGATGTCGGCGGCAAGCTCGGGCGACTGAATGGGATAGGTCTTGTCCGCGCGTTTCGCATTGATCTTGAATGTGACTGGGCGTTCGCAATCGTCCGACAGCCGCCCGCGCAGCCATAGTGCCGCCGCTTCGCGGATATCCGCCATCCCGCGCGAAAGGATTTCCCACGCGGGGCTGACGGTAGATACGCCGAAAACGCGGAGAATTTCCTCCGCGATCGCCTGTTCCCGTCCCGCCGCGTATTTGCGGACAAGGATAAGCCCCCCGTCCGCTTCGGCGTACGCGCCGCCGACAGCGCCAACATCACCGCCAACGCCGCCAACGCCAACGCCGCCAACGCCAACGCCAACACCAACGCCAACATCACCGCCAACGCCGACACCATCGCCGCCAACGCCAACGCCAACATCACCAACATCCCCGCCACCCGGCAAAGCCTTTTTCATGGCCGCCCGAATCCGCCGCAGCAATATCTTCTCGAAATACGGTTTGTTCATCCCTTTCAGGGCGACTTCACCGTACCTGACGATAAGGATTCTATTGATTTGACCGCTCCCCGTCATCGGAAAGACCCGACCCGCCGATAGCGGGAAACCGCTTTTTTGAGCCTGTCGATCACAAACTCCATCTCGCTCACCGTATTCATGCAGCTCAAGCCGAAACGAATGGCGCCCTCCGCAAATTCTTTCCCCAGTCCGATGGCCGCCAATGTCCCGCTTTCCTTCGGCCCGTCTTTGCCGAGCGAAGCGCAAGCGGAGCCTGTGGAAACGTAGATTCCGCTCTTCTCCAATTCATGAAGGATCACCTCGCCGCGCGTCCCCGGAAAGCTGACGTTCAGCAGATAGGGGGAGCAGCACCCCGGCTTGCCCGTTACGGAAGCGTCCTCGGGGCTGTTGACCCGCATGTCCGGAATCTCGGCGCGAAGGCCTTCGAGCAGCCGCCTTCGGCAGCCGTTGACCTGCTTTGCGTGCCCCACGATGTCCGCTGACGCAATGCGCGCGCTGACGCCGAAGCCCGCGATACCCGGCACATTTTCCGTACCCGACCGAATGCCGTTCTCCTGCCCGCCGCCGAAGATCATCGGGTGAAGCTTTGCGGGGTTTGCCGCGTAGAGCGCCCCCACCCCCTTCGGCCCGTGAATCTTGTGGGCGCTGATCGATACAAAATCGACGTGTCGGAAATCCCCCGCGGAAACGTCGATGGCGAGCTTCCCGAAAGACTGGACGGCGTCGGAATGAATCAGAATCGCCGCGTCATGATCCGCCGCATAGGACGTCACGGCACGGGCAATCTCGTCAATCGGCTGAATGGTGCCGATTTCATTATTGACATGAAGGACGGAAACAAGCCCGACGCTGTCGTCGAGCAGCCCGCGAAAGGCTTTCAGATCGACCATGCCCGGCGACTCGCTCTCCGCGGGAAGCACCGGGATTTTCAGGACGCGGATGCCTTTCCCCGCAAGGGCGTTCGCCGCGTTTGCCACAGCCGGATGCTCGACCGCCGAGATCAAAAGCGTTTTGTTCTTCTCCGGCGACGGACTATAGAAAGACGAAAACAGAGCCAGATTGTCTGACTCTGTTCCCCCGCCCGTGAAAACAAGGTGCGAAGGCTTGGCGGCCAGGGCGAACGCGATCTGCTGCCGCGCCTGTTTCACAATGCGCTCCGCTTCCTGCCCCGCGGTATGGAGGGAGGAGGGATTCGCGAAACGCTCCGTGAGTGCGAAATATACCGCTTTGGCCGCCTCGGGGTGAACCCTTGTAGAAGCGCTGTTGTCGAGATATATCTTCATCGCCCGCAAAGCCCTGCTTTTTTCATATTATTTTCACAATAACGATAACGATAACAATACCGGACGGCCCCGTCCCCTATTTCGCGTAATCAACCGCGCGCGTTTCGCGCAATACGTTGACCTTGATCTGTCCGGGATATTCCATTTCGCTCTCAATCTTCTTGCTGATCTCCCGCGCGAGAAACACGATATCCTTGTCGCTGACCTCGTCCGGCTTTGCGATGATCCGAATCTCGCGGCCCGCCTGAATCGCGAAAGAATGATCGACGCCCTTCGTCGTGTTCGCGATCTCCTCAAGCTGCTGCAAACGCTTGATATACGTTTCGAGCGTTTCCATGCGCGCGCCCGGCCGAGCCGCCGAAAGCGCGTCCGCCGCCGTGATCAGGACCGCTTCCAGATTCTTCGCTTCATAATCGCCGTGATGCGAAGCCATGGAATCGATCACCGTCTGGGACTCCTTGTATTTTTGCAATAATTCGATCCCGAGATCAACGTGCGTGCCCTCGCGTTCGTGGTCGACAGCCTTCCCGATATCGTGCAGCAAACCCGCCCGTTTCGCCAGTTTTGGGTCAAGGCCGAGCTCGCTCGCCATCAGCCCCGCAAGCAGCGCCACCTCGACGGAATGCTTCAGTACGTTTTGCCCGTAGCTTGTCCGGTACTTCAGGCGGCCGATCAGCTTGATCAGCTCCGGGTGCAGGTTGTGTACGCCCGTATCGAAAGAAGCCTGCTCGCCCGCTTCTTTAATAATGTTCGCAACTTCTTTTTCGGCTTTGTTGACCATCTCCTCGATTCGCGAAGGATGAATCCGGCCGTCGACGATCAGCTTCTCAAGGCTGATCCTCGCCACCTCGCGTTTGACGGGGTCAAAGCCCGACAAAACGACGGCTTCAGGCGTATCGTCGATGATGAGGTCGATGCCCGTCATGCTTTCGATGGCGCGGATGTTGCGCCCTTCTCGGCCGATGATCCGCCCTTTCATCTCGTCGTTGGGAAGCGGCACGACGGAAACGGTGATCTCCGCCACATGATCCGCCGCGCAGCGCTGAATCGCGCCCGTGATGATCTCCTTGGCCTTGCGGTCCCCGTTTTCGCGGGCTTCCTGCTCGATTTCCTTGATCAGAACGGACGCTTCGGTACGCACCTCTTTCTCAACATTGCTGAGCAGAATCTGCTTGGCTTCGTCCTTCGTATACCCCGAAATCTTCTCCAACTCGGCGTTTTGCCGGTCGAGCGATTCCGTAAGCACCGATTCCTTGTCGACGATACTCTTTTCTTTTTGGGAGATATTCTCCTCTTTCTTCTCGATATTTTCGATCTTTTTGTCAAGCGTTTCTTCTTTTTGAATCAGCCGCTTCTCGGATTTTGAAATCTCAAGCCGCCGCTGTTTGATATCCTCATCCGTTTCCTTTTTGATACGATGCGCTTCTTCTTTCGCTTCAAGTATCTGTTCCTTTCGGATGGACTCCGCTCTTTTCTCCGAGTCCAATATCAAATTTTTCGCTGTCTGTTCCGCATTCCCAATCGTTTTTTCGCCGATTGCCTTTCTCATGATATACCCAAACAGAAGCCCGACTACCGCAGCGACGACGGCAATCAGGATGACCCATCTCGTGTCTATGGTGAACACCTCCTCAGTGATTGAAGATATTATATAATAATATATATATTATCTATTTCATTGCTGTAAGGAAGCGCTGAAGCAAATCTTTTCAGGTAAATCATATAATATATCTTCAAATCAGCGCTTCCCTAATCATATTATCTACATTATAATGTGGGAAGCTTATTATTGTCAATTTATTGCTACTACGAAGTTAACCGCAGCTTGGATTCAAACTTATGGGCCCTGTTCTCGAAACGATCAAACGCATCGACAAAATCCTCCTCGTCCTCCCGATTCTGTTCGGATTGATGAGCGTGTTCATGATCTCCAGTATCACCGCGTCCGCGGACGACCCGCTGTCGCAGAAGGTCGTCGTCCAGATTGCCGCCTACGCCGTCGGCTTCGTATTTCTGGCCCTTTGCCTGATTTTTGACTACAAAATCCTCCTGCGCATAGACCGGATTCTGTACGGGCTCGCCATTCTCGTTCAATGCACGGTATACATCCCGGGGCTCGGCGAGGAGCGCTACGGCTCGCGCGCGTGGGTCAATCTCGGCATCACCACCGTACAGCCGTCCGAATTGGTGAAAATCATTTTTGTCGTGGTAATGGCCGCGTGGCTGACAAGGCACCGAGAGGACCTCAAAACCGTGAAAGGCTTCCTCATCGCCTTCCTCTACGGAATACCGATCGTCGGCATCGTCCTGATTGAGGACATGGGCTCCGGCATCGTCATGGCCTTCATGCTCATCGGCCTGATTTTCGCCGCGGGTCTGAAAACGGGTATCTTCCTCCGTTTTGCCGCTGTCCTCGTCGTCTTAGTCCCCGTGATCTACCGCTTCCTCGACCCCTACCAGAAAGAACGCTTCTCGGCCTTCCTGCACCCCGACGACCTCTCGATTCAGGCGACCTATCAGGTCTATCAGGCCAAAGTGGCGATCGGCAGCGGCGGCCTGTTCGGCAAAGGCTTTCGGGAGGGCGCCATCAAAGTATCCAACCTCCTGCCCGTCCAAGAATCCGACTTCATCTTCCCCATCATCTGCGAGGAATTCGGTCTGCTCGGCGGTCTTGCCGTGATCGTGCTTTACGGCGTCCTGCTCGGCCGGATATGGCTGACCGTCGCCAAGGCGACAGAGCTCTTCGGGGCGCTCATCGCAGTCGGCTATATGTGCATGTTCGGGGTTCAAATCTTTGAAAACATCGGCATGACAATGGGGCTCATGCCGGTCACCGGTATCACGCTGCCCTTCCTGTCAGCGGGCGGCTCCTCCGTCCTCGCCAACATGATCGCCATAGGCCTGATCCTGGGAATCAAATTCCGGGACAGCAGCCGCAAAATCAAATACAAATAACACAGAAAACTACGCCCCCATTGTGTTTCCAAATCCGGAGCGTTTGAATAATAATAAGAAAATCGTTGTTTGTTTTAAACTCACAATATAGTATAATGCTGTTAAGTACAAGAAAAACAACTATTATAATATAGATAAGTCAAAGGAGATTGATTGTTATGGCAATTGTTACTGAAGCGCAGGTCGTCAAGGTCTTGCAGCAGGTCAACCCTTGGTGGAGAAATCCTGCCGAGACAAGCGCCCGCGCAAAACCCCAAAAACGTGTCGCTTACTATGAAGCGATGAAGATCATTGAACACAAGAGCATTCGGCGATTCGCGGTCTTGTCGGGCGCGCGGCGCGTCGGGAAAACGACCATCCTTTATCAGATGATCGGCAAATTGATCAGCGAGGGAGTGAATCCGAAGAACATCCTGTATGTGTCTTTCGACAATCCGATGATCAAACTGATCAATGTGGACGAAGTTCTTGGCATTTATGAAACCCTTTACCCGATCACAGGGGAACGTTATTTGTTCTTTGACGAGATTCAGTATACGAAAGACTGGGAACTCTGGATGAAAGTCATCTACGACACGCGGAGCGACGTGCGCATGGCCGCAACCGGATCCGCCAGCCCTGTGCTTGAAAAGGGGGCTTCAGACAGCGGGGCGGGGCGGTGGAATGTGCTCAAAGTCCCTACGATGTCATTCTACGAATATTGCGAGCTTCTGTCTGTTCCCGCCCGGCCTGTCGTCCCTGACGGGCTTCGGATTACGGAATTGTCCTCATGGCCAACGGGGGAACTCGCTGACCTGATGAATCTGTTCACGCCTTTGCAGCAACACTTTAACCGCTACCTGACAATCGGGGGATTTCCTGAGCTTGCCCTTTCGGACGACGATTCCTACGCGCAGAGGATGCTTCGGGAGGATGTGGTTGACAAAGTGATCAAACGCGATGTTCTGACACTTTTCAATGTCAGGAACCCCTTGTCAATGGAGAAATTGTTCCTCTATCTCTGCATGAATTCATCTGATATTTTCAACAAGCAAGCGGCGGCGAGCGCGCTTGAGAATATTAATACGGCGACGGTTGAGGATTATGTCCGCTTCCTCGAAATGTCCAATTTGATATACGTTTCCCATCCCGTAAGCGTCGGAGGCAAGTCGGCCTTGAAAGGCAAGCCCAAGATTTATATCGCGGACGCGGCAATACGAAATGCCGTATTGATGATGGAGGATGTTCTTTCCGATGATACGGAGATGGGTATCATGGTCGAAACGCTTGTGTACAAGCACGTTGTTTCATTTTACCAAAATGCCGTTTCCGCAAACATCGGATATTACAGGAAATCCAAAGACAATCAGAAAGTGGTTGATGTCGTCGTCGAGCTTCCGAAGGAGAAAATTCTCTGCGAGGTCAAATACCGGAATGATTCCGCGCTTCCCGATACAGACGCGATCGTCGCGCTCTCCCGCGAAGAAAACACAGCTGTGTCGCATTCTCTTGTCATTACCAAAAGTCTGTCTGATTATGGAGTCAGCAAGCATGAAACCCGGATCCCTGTTTTCCGTGTTCCCGCGCTGCCCTTCGTGTATATCCTCAGCCGTGCCGAGGCGCTTGGCGGGGGCGGGAGAATGTAAGTCGCAATTCCGTGCAAATGGTTATCCGTGCGAAGCAGAGGGACAAACACAAAAGGGACGTAGTTTTCTGTGTTAACGGAGAACTACGTCCCCATTGTGCTCAAACTTGCGCTTTTATTTACCCAACAACCACTTGATCGCATTAATTTGCCGAATCCCGTCAAAATTACGCTCTTCTGGGTCAAGGGTCAACAAATATTTCGGGCTGTCGTCTATGCCGCGTAACGACGACAGCTCACGCTCAAGAGTTTTTTCCTCGCGCACCGTCAACGCTACTTGATAATATGATGTATTACCATTTGTATCAACAATAACAAAATCTATTTCCTTTTCGCCGGCACGTCCGACCCGCACGATATTTTCGCGGCGCAGGAGTTCCAAATACACGATATTCTCGAGAACCCGGCCCATATCGGCATTCGCTTTAGACCCAAGAACAACCTTGCGAAGTCCTGCGTCGACAGTGTAATACTTTTCATAATTTTGCAGTAATTTTTTACCTTTGACATCAAATCGCATAACAGGGTAGATCAGGAAGCTCTCGGCCAAAGCTGTTAGATAATTTACAACAGTCGGACGCGAAACCGCTTGGTTGTCCGCTGTCATAGTATCAGATATGCCTTTGGGCGACGTCATATTACCGATGTTGTCCAACATAAACCGCATTATATTAGCGGCGGTTTTGGTATTGCTGACACCTTGGCGGGTCATTACATCTTTGATTACCACAGTATTGTATATGCCGGTCAAGTAATCGTTCACGAGGCCGGCTTTATGATTCTTGACAAAATCAGCCGCCTGCGGGAACGCTCCGTAATTGAGATAATCTTGGAATAGCTGCTCGGCGTTCGGGTTTTCATAAGCCGACACATACTCCGCGAAAGAAAACGGCAGCATTTTTATCTCGATATGGCGACCGGATAACAGTGTGGCAATCCGGGACGACATAAACCGGGCGTTCGAGCCGGTAACATATAAATCAACATTCTTTTTTGCGTACAGACCGTCAACCATTCGCTCGAAATCCGGCACGTTCTGAACTTCGTCTAAAAATACATAGTTCATCTTATCGGCTTGTAATTTGCCGCGTATCCGGTCATAAACATCCCGCCAAGTATAGGTTTTGGCGTCGATATTTTCCGGCTCTTCAAAGTTGATATAGGTTAGCTGTTTTTCATTCACACCGGACGCCGACAACTCGTCCCGAAACATTTCCAGCAAAATACTTTTGCCGCATCGACGTACACCAACTATTACCTTGATGATATGCTCATCACGGAGTTCACGCAGCTTTTTCATATATCGTTCGCGTTTTATATTGTCGTTCATTTATCATCCTTTCGCTTAATTGTGCAAATTATATTGCACTTTACCGAAAAAATCAAGAAAGTGCAAATGATTTTTCAATTTATTGTCCGTGTTGTCCGTGTGAAATACAACAGCAATCAAACTCCCCCTCAACCCTCCGCCTCAATACGCTCCACGGAAAACTCCTGCCCGAAAGCAGTAAAAAGTCCTTACCGCATTACTGTAAATTCATCTTACCGCGCACAACTACGTCCCCATTGTGCTCAAAATTAATATTAGAAAAATTTCCTTTAACATAATCTTGCTTCATTTACATTCTCCCTTATAACCTCACATTTTTAACAACAAGGCGAGGACTTCGTTCCATGACTTCCCGTCGGGGCTTTTAACATTTTTCGCTGAAACAGTCGCATTTTGCGCATTACTTAACGTCAAATACGGATAATCTTCCAGTTCACTTACGCGCTCAATCCATAGTCGTTTGCCGCGCATAATAAGTATCGTCTTCTTCTCTTTTACTGCTTTTCTCACAAGTTCAAATGAATATTCCTGCGATGGTATCGTATTTCTTTGGATGAACCCCGGCGCTTCCTCTGAATGGTAACCGAGAAATTCTATCACTGAAAAATTATTTTCCAAGAAATCCCTGTACTTCGTCACCGACCCAAACAGTTTTATATGTATCTCTTGATCGATCTTTGGTGTCAGGCATTTTCTCCACCATTTGTTGTGAGCTGTCCCTGCAAATCGATCATTTAGTGAGAATAGCTTTGCGTCATCTGCCCGACGCAGACATTTTGTGTTTTCTGCAAGAAATTCTTCGTTGTGCAGTTGTTCTTCATAATCATGTTGTACCTTGATGCCTGGATTTAAACTGAGAAGTAGCATTTTAGATCGCGAAACATTCCCATGAAACGGTTGCGGCGGCAAATCTAAATATAAGCGTTTCTGTTCTGTACGTTCACTTGCTTGTAGATCAAAAATATAGTCTTTATCGCATTTCGCAACAAACCCATCCATGTCCTCCCACGGATTTTGATTTTTCATTCCGTTGTAGTTCTTCATTTGTCTTATGATTTCCCTTCCTCTTGCTGTAATACCTCGAAAACGAATGGTTGCAGTTCGATATCCCAATCATCACTGGATATATCAATACTTACTGTGAAAGTTTCGTCAGAACTGTCAATTGTTTCAAAAGAAAGGCACCCCGCGCTTTCTATGCCTGAATTCAGATCCGTTTTAATCGTATCTTCCTCATAGGAGATATCTGATTGGTCATATTGAGTACTCCCTTGTTTTATGTATGAATAAAAGCCATATATCGATATTCTGTCGGATGTGCCGTTCGCAACCCTTATAAAAACTCTGGTTGATTTGTTTGCCAATTCAACTTTTTCCAAAGTGACCGAGATGCCGCTTTGCTCCTGCGTCTGATTGACGTCTATGGTTTTGCTCGCAAGATTGAAAACAGACGTTTCGGATTTTTCTATGCTCGTCACCTCAATAATTGCGGATGAGATTTCGGCCCCGAAATAGTTCTCGCCGGAATTCGCTCCGCGGACGGTGCCATTGACAAAGATGTTGGATCCGCCGGAAATGTCCGTCGACAATCCCAAGTCCGTTTCGCTAATGATTACAAACTGTTGGTTGTGCTCGTCGTCTGCCCAACATTGATACTCATAATCACCCGCCTCCAGACTAATCGCATTGAAAACAACACCGGGCAAATGGTCAACCGTACGCCCTTTGAACTTATTTGCATCAGACAGCATATTCGGGATTTCCGAGGCAAGCAAACGCGCGGCCGGCGATCCGCCCGTTGAATTAGCATTGTCGTTTCCGCTCGTTGAAGGCGCACCACCGATGCAAGCCGCCAGTGAAACGACGAGCGCGACCATCATAATTAGGGCAATGAATTTCTTTTTCATACACAAACCTCTCTTGTTCATACTATTACCGATTACTCCGCCGATTCAGCATTGGACTTTTAAGGCACATTACATGCGAACGGGGAATAATAAAAACATAATGAGTTGAAAATTTTTCCTCGCCCACAGCAATGGCACGATTATACCAGAAAATAATGCCAATAGTCAATATTAATAATTCTTTTAGTGAATTATACAGAAACACCACTTGA
>JAITNA010000198.1 GCA_031290715.1 Eubacteriales Family XIII. Incertae Sedis bacterium
AGTACAGCGTCCGCTTCAAGCCGAACCCTTATGTTTGACAAATCATCAAAGGGTCGATTCAGGCAGCAAACATCTAAATATATGCGATACGTTTTCATTATTTCATTATACGGCAACAAAGGTTTATCCGCAAATATCGCCAAAGGATTCCCGGGCGCGGAGCGAACCCCTGTCATCCTTGGGGCGCCCAAAGGGCGATCCCGAGGATCCAGTGCCAACTAAAAACCTGGATTCCCGCCTTCGCGGGAATAACAGAAGTCCGTCATTCCCAAGCGCGAAGCGAACCCCCGTCATTCCCGGGCGCGAAGCGAACCGGGAATCCAGTTTAAAACACCGCGCCCGGATGGTTTGTCACTATATTCCCGCCTCCGCGGGAATGACAAGGGTTGTCGCGGGAATGACAATTGATAGTCACTGGATTCTCGGGCTCCGCCGCAAGCGGCGGCCCCAATGACATTGGTTTTGCCGGGAATCCAGTGTATAATAGAGAGCATGGAATCCAAAACATACTACGTCTACATCATGGCCAACAAACGAAACGGTACTCTTTACATCGGAGTAACTTCTGATTTAATTCAGAGGGTATATCAGCACAAGCATAAGACTTTCAAGGGCTTTACCGCGAAATACGATGTGGACAAATTGGTGTTTTACAGGGAAACAGGCGACATTCAAGCGGCAATCCAGTATGAAAAAGAATTGAAACACTACAAAAGAGAATGGAAAATTAATCTGATTGAGGAAATGAACCCGACATGGCGCGACCTAAGCGAAGATTTCTAAACTGGATTCCCGCCTTGCAGTCACTTTCATGAAATCAGAGATTTCAGAAAGTGTTGTATAAGGTCTTCTTGCAAATTCCTTGCGAAATTTGAGAAGCACCATTACCGCGGGAATGACAGAAGTCCGTCATTCCCAAGCGCGAAGCGAACCCCCGTCATCCTTGGGGCGCCCAAAGGGCGATCCCGAGGATCCAGTGCCAACTAAAACACAAAGGGGACGTATAACTTGAAACACTTCTCTCACAGCGGGATCCGCGCAGGTACCCCTTCCTTGCGCGGATAAGCGCTCGGCGTCGTTCTCTCCTTGGAAAAAATGTAGATCGCGTGGCCGCGCCGCGGCAGCAGGTCTTTGTAGGTAAATATTTCCATATCTGCGCCGCCGCCCAATACCTCCCGCGCGACCAGGCTGTCCTCGATTTCCCCCTCCGCGCGCACCGTCTTGTACGCAAAGAACTGCCCGCCCGCGCGGACAAGCGGCAAACAATACTCCAAAATCAGCGGCAGCTTCCCGACCGCGCGGCAAAGCGCCAAATCAAAGCGCTCCCGCGCCAACGGATCGCGGCCGACCGTTTCCGCGCGCGCGTGGCGCACCGTGACATTGTCAAGCCCGAGCGCCCGCGCCGCCGCCGCCGCGAACTCCGTTCTTTTCCGCAAAGAATCCGTCAGAACAAACTCCTTCTCCGGGTAAACCAAGGCAAGCGGCAAGCCGGGAAAGCCCGCGCCGCTGCCGACATCCGCAATACGCCGAGCCGTTTCAATCCCCGAAAGACCCACACAGGCCAAGCTGTCGAGCAGGTGCAATTCAACAAATTCAACAGGCTCCGTAATGGTCGTCAGATTGATCTGTTCATTTTTTTCAAGAACAAGTTCCATCAAAAAAAGCAGCCGCTCCGAAAGCGATTCAAGCCCCGCCGCCGCGCCAAGCGGCATCGCGCACGCCCCCGCGCCCGCCCGCGCCCGCCGCGAAAGCAAAGACAAGCCCTGTTCCAACCGCAGCCGCGCCACGCCGTCCCCGTTTCCCAAAATACTCATAAGGATTTTATAACCACCATCAGTACGGAAATATCCGCGGGCGAAACCCCCGATATCCGCGCCGCCTGCCCGAGCGACGCCGGCCGGATCGCGTTCAGCTTCTGCCTTGCTTCAAGACGCAGCCCCTCCAAGGACAAATAGTCTATCGACGGCGGGATTTGCTTGCTCTCAAGCCGCCGGAACTTGTCGATCTGCTTCTTTTGTTTTTCGATGTAGCCCGCGTATTTGATCTCGATCTCCGCTTGCTCCCGCGCCGCCGCGGAGATCATCGGCCGCGCCGGGTCAATGGCGCCGAGCGCTTCATAGCTCACCTCCGGCCGAACAAGCAGCTCCGCAAGGCTGATCGTCCCCGAAACGGGCGCGCCGCCAAGGCCCGAAAGCAGCGGATTTGCCTGCGCCGCGCCGACGCGGGCCGCCCGAAGCCGGGCCATCTCCGTTTCAGCCGCCGTTTTTTTCGCCAAACACCGCTCCATCCGCAGCTCCGACGCAAGCCCCAGTTCATACCCAGCCGGCGTCAGGCGCAAATCCGCGTTGTCCTGCCGCAGCACAAGCCGAAACTCCGCCCGCGACGTCATGATCCGGTAGGGCTCGTCCGTCCCTTTCGTGACGAGATCGTCGATGAGCACGCCGATATACGCTTCTTCCCGGCCGGGCACAAACGGCTCTTTTCCATCGAGCCCCCGCGCGGCGTTGATTCCCGCGACAAGCCCCTGCGCCGCCGCTTCCTCGTATCCCGAGGTGCCGTTGATCTGCCCCGCGCAAAACAGCCCGCTTACGCCCCGGTACGCAAGCGCCGGCGTCAGGCGCTGCGGGTCAAGGCAATCGTATTCGATAGAATAGGCATAGCGCGAAAACTCCGCGCGCTCCATGCCCGGAATCGTCCGGTAGAACGCCTCCTGCAGCGGCTCGGGCAGGCTCGTACTCATGCCCTGAATATAGACCTCCTCCGTGTCTGTCCCCTCCGGCTCCAGAAAAAGCTGATGCCGCTCCCGCTCGGGAAAACGGCTCACCTTGTCTTCGATCGACAGACAGTAGCGCGGCCCGACCCCCGTGGTATACCCGCCGTACGGCGCCGTTTTTTCAATGTTTTCCGCGACAACCGCGTGCCCTCGCGGATTCGTATAGGTCAGCCAGCAGGAAATCTTGTTCTCGCCGGCCTCATCGTTCAAAAACGAAAAAGGCACGATCTTCTCATCCCCTTTTTGTTCCTGCATTTTTTCATAATCAAGGCTCGACGCCAACACTCTCGCGGGTGTGCCCGTCTTGAAGCGCCGCAGCACAAAGCCCGCCGCCTTCATGCTTTCCGAAAGCTCCACCGCCGGCGCAAAGCCCCCCGGGCCGGACGCGAATGATCGGTCGCTCACAAAAATACGGCTGCCTAAATAGGCGCCCGCCGCGAGTACGACCGCCGCCGCCGGATAGCTCGTCCCGGATTTGAGCCGGACGCCGACGATTTTCCGTGCCTTCCCGCCCAAACCCGAAACCGCCGCATTCACCGAACCCGCCGAAAAATCCGCTTCATCCGGCGTACCGGAACCGACCCCGGAACCGACCCCGGAACCGTCCCCCTCATCCTCAAAAAGCAGCTCCGCCACCTCGCCCTGCCGCAGGTGCAGCCCCTCCTGCCGTTCGAGCGTCCGTTTCATTTCGATATGGTAGCGCATTTTGTCCGCTTGCGCGCGCGGCGAATGGACCGCCGGCCCTTTCGAGCGGTTCAGCATTCGGCTTTGGATGAAAGTCTTGTCGATGAGCAGGCCCATTTCCCCGCCGAGCGCATCGATTTCCTTCACCAACTGACCCTTGCCGGTCCCCCCGATCGAAGGGTTGCACGGCATATGCGCGATCGAATCGAGATTGATCGTGAGCAGCAGCGTGCGTTTCCCAAGGCGCGCGGAAGCGAGCGCCGCTTCGCAGCCGGCATGTCCGGCGCCGACGACGATGACATCATACGCTTCCCCTGTCCCGCTATTTCCCAATGCAAAACTCCTCAAACACGCGATCTAAGATATCTTCCGTCACGGTTTCCCCGATCATCTCCCCGAGCGTATCGTAGGCGGCGCGGACATTCACTTCCGCAAATTCCGGCGCATCCCCCCGCGACAAAATACGCACGGCTTCTTCGATTTCTTCTTTTGCCTGCAGGAGCGCCGCCTTGTGCCGCGCTTTCGTCACCAAAAGGCTGCCGCCCGCGGATACCGCCCCCGTGAAAACACGGCCGGCAATCTCTTTCTCGAGTTCCGCTGCGCCGTCAGTTTCAAAACCTGCTTCAAAACCCGTCGCCGCGCCGCCATTTCCTTCTTCCAAAGACGGCAAAGACCGCGAAAACAGCGACGTTTCCGCGATCCCCGCGGGAAACGAAAGCAGCGCGGCCGCTTCCTCTAAATCAAAAGCAGGGGGCAAATCGCGCTTGTTGACCACGAGTATCGTCTTTTTTTCCGGGTTCAGCGACGCGGCGATCTCCCGGTCCTCCGCGGAAAGCGGAAGGCTTCCGTCGAGGACAAACAACGCGATGTCCGCGCGTTCGTATATGCTCCGGCTCTTCCGAATGCCGAGCGTTTCGACCTCCCCCGCCGCTTCGCGGATTCCCGCCGTATCCGTCAAAATCACGGGTACGCCTGAGATATTCAGGAAGATTTCGATCGCGTCCCTTGTCGTTCCGGGGATATCCGTCACAATGGCCGCGCTTTCTCTCGCCATCGCGTTGAACAAAGAGGACTTCCCCGTGTTCGGTTTCCCGATGATCGCCGCGCGGACGCCGTCCCGGACAAGCCGCCCCGCGTCCGCGTCCGCAAGGAGCGCCCCCGCCTCGTCCCCCGCTTTTTTCAGCATGGGGAGATACGGGTCCGGCGTCCCGCCCCCTTCCTCCTCGAAGGCTTCCGGGTAGTCGATCCGCGCCGTGATTTCGGCTAACACGCCAAGCAAACCGCCCCTGACCGCGCGAATCCGCGCCGACAGCTTGCCCTCGGCCTGATCCTTCGCCGCGCGATAGCTCCGCTCCGTCTTGGCGCGAATGAGGTCGATCACCGCGCCCGCCTGCACCAGATCGATTCGCCCGTTCAAAAATGCCCGCTTTGTGAACTCGCCCGGCGCCGCGGGAACAGCGCCCAATTCATAGGAAATTTCGAGGATTCGCCGCAGCGGCACAGGCCCGCCGTGACACTGAATCTCCGCGACGTCCTCCCCCGTATAGCTATGGGGCGCTTTCATGAATACAGCAAGAACCTCATCGACCGTTTGCGCCGATGAGGGTTCCTTGATATGTCCGTACATCATTTTTTTGTCCGGGAAGCCGCCTTGATTCGCGGCGGCTTTTCCCCGCAGCGGGGCAAACATCTTTTCAAGAATACGCGCCGCGTTCTCTCCGCTGATGCGGACGATGCCGATGCCGCCCTCTCCCGGAGCGGTAGAAACAGCGGCGATCGTTTCGCCCATGGCTATTCCCTTTCGATAACCACCCTTCTGTAAGGCTCTTCTCCCTCGCTTTTCGTCGTCACGCCGTCCACATGCTGCAGCGTCGAGTGAATGACCTTCCGCTCATAGGGGTTCATAGGTTCCAATTTGGCTTCATGCCCTGTTTTCAGCACCTTTTTTGCTAATTTAACCGCAAGCTGCTCAAGTGTTTTCTCCCGCCGGGACCGATAGCCTTCCACGTCTATGATCACACGCTTGTATACTTCCGAGTCCTTATTTGCCACAAGATTGGTCAGATATTGCAGCGCGTCCAAGGTCTGGCCGCGCTTTCCGATGGCCATACGCGCATCCTCGCCTGTAATTTCAATCACGTTGTACTCTTCGTTTTTGAATCCCTCAACCTCGACATGGAGATTCATTTTGCCGATCACGTCGGCCAAGAATGCCGCCGATATGCTTTCCGGGTCCGGGACAAGGTTTGTAATCGGTTCCGCGATCCGGGAAATCTGCGAGAGGTCAATCTCTATTTCAACCTCCCGCTCCGGGCGCTTGCCGTCGCGCCCGCGGTCATGATCGCGGTCTTTGTCCCGGTCGTACTCCCGTTTCCGGCCGCCGCCGTCCCGATTGTCCCGGCCGCCGCTGTCGCGGCCGCCATCCCGGCTGCCGCCGTCCCGGCTTCCTCCCGCGCGGCCGCCGCGATCCGTTCTTTCCGTCCGCTCCGGTTTTTTGAAAGATTGCCCCTCCGCGGGCTGCGGGCGGGCGTTCTTCCGAAAATCATGTGTCGCTTTCGACTGCGGTTTCTGCGCCGCTCGGGATATCGCTTCCTCCTGCGTCAAATCATCTTCCTCGACAAAATCGGCAATCTTCTCCACGCGGACCTTCGCCAGCTTTTGCCCAAGGCCCAAAAATCCTTTCGTCGGCTCTTCCAACACCGAAACCATCACCTGATCTTCCTTCAGGCCAAGCTCTTCCAAGGCGAGCCGGACGGCCTCGTCAACGTCCAATCCGTATTTTTCTGAATATTCCATTCTTATTTCCTCCGTTTTCAGCCGAATGCTCTGTGTCAACGATTCTCTGTCATTCCCGCGAATGCGGGAATCCAGGGTATTGCGGATCCTCGGGATCCACCCCTAAGGAAACGCTGATTAATTCGAGGCGCATGCCTTTGCCGCGTATATTGCCGCACTTCTTCGGCAAAAAGCCTCACAATACCACCAGTATTGTTGCGTTTTTTGCCTATGAATTGCGAC
>JAITNA010000202.1 GCA_031290715.1 Eubacteriales Family XIII. Incertae Sedis bacterium
ATTATCATCTGTCACCCTTTCATCCGCGTAATGCCTTTGATTATACCGCACCGATTATATCGCACAAACAGTCTGCGCATAGTCAAAAAGTTCCCGTATGTCCGCATCCTCGCCGCATACCCGGCAATGTCTGTTCACGCCAAGGCGAATCTTCCTGAACTCCATGCGAATCGCGTCGTAGGTCAGAAGGCTGCCTGTCAAAAGATCGCCCAATCCGAGCAGATATTTGAGCGCCTCCGTCGCCTGCAGCGTCCCGATGACGCCGCCCATCACACCGAGTACGCCGGCCTGCTTGCAGGTCGGAACCAAATCGGGGGGCGGCGGCTCGTGAAAAGCACAGCGGTAGCAAGGGCCTTCGCCCGGGACATAGGTCATGAGCTGCCCCTGAAAACGAATGATGCCGCCATGCGAGAACGCTTTTTTCAAAAGTACGCAAGCGTCGTTGATCAGGAATTTCACGGGAAAGTTGTCCGTGGCGTCGATCACGAAATCATAGTCCCGATCCTCGATGATCTCCCGGATGTTCGCGGAGCTGACCCATTCCCGGTACGTCACCACTTCCGTATCCGGATTCATCGCCCGCATGGTTTCCTGCGCGGAAAGGACCTTCGCCTTGCCCACATCGGCCGTGGCGTGGATGATCTGCCGCTGCAGATTGGAGAGGTCCACTTCGTCCGCGTCCGCGACGCCGATGGTTCCGACGCCCGCCGCGGCCAAATACATGGCGGCCGGGGCGCCAAGCCCGCCGGCCCCGATGATCAGCACCTTGCTGTCAAACAGCTTTTCCTGCCCGGCCGGGCCGACTTCTTTCAGAATGATATGGCGGGAATACCGCTCCAATTGTTCATTGGTAAACGACACGGTCCGCCCCTCCGAAAATAGCCGCGCCCTGCGTATCCGCCCCGCCCTGCTTGCTTTCGAGAATCTTTCGGACGAGGATGGCAAGCTGATAAAGATTCTCACGCACGAGATAGGCGCAGCAGCCGTCTTGCATGGATCGGCGAATCACCTCGGGGGAAACGTCCTCGGACACGATGATAAAAGGCGTCCCGGGCGATAGTTCGTTTTTCACGGCAAGCGCCGCAATGCTGTCAAACATCGGCGTAGAATGATCGGCGAGGATGACGTTCCACCGGCCGTCGGCCAGCTTTCTGCGCATCATCGCTTCGTTTTCCACGCGTTCCCAAATCACTTCGTAGCCGCCGCGCGTGAGCTCCCTCACATTGAGGTCCGCGCTGTATTTCGAGCTTTCGATAATCAGTACACTGAGCCGTTCGGACATGAATTCCTACTCCTTACCGCGCAATCCGTCTTTTTCCACGACCACCGTGTAGGTGCCGTCCTCATTGTCTTTGGCCGATGTCACGCGATGCCCCTCTTCCTTCAAGCTGCGCGGCACGTTCTGCATCGCCTCGCCTTCGTTGATACGAAGCTCGAGCAGTTCGCCGGGCGACAGCCCCTCGATCGCCACCTTCGCCTTTACAAAAGTGATCGGACACACAACGTCCGTGATATCCTCGCTTTTTGTAATCGCTTTCTCTGCCATATTCCCTCCGCTATCCATGCCCATCTACACGCGCGCCGGGATTTCCCGTTCGAGCCGTCCCCGAAGCAGCTCCGCGCCGGTCCGCTCGATCGTCTTGGCAAAGCGCTCCCCGGCTTTCCCGTACTCGTCGTAGAACGCGACCGCCGCGTCAATGACGGCAAACATCTGAGCTTTCGAGAAAATGATCGGCAGCAGCGGCGTCCCCGCCCGGATCTCGTTGCCGAAAGTCCCGCCGAAACTCAAAATATATCCGGCCTGGCCGGACCAGGCATCGGCCGGGCAGCTCTTCGCGCATTTCCCGCAATAGATACATTTTTCATTTAATAATGTTAATGTTTGAGAAGATTCCGCGATTGCCTTCGTCGGGCAAACCGCCGTGCATAGGCCGCAAAACGTACACTTTCCGGCCGCCCACGCCGGCAACGCGCCGCCCTTGATCCCAATGTCGTTCTCTTCGGCTTTCAGACAATTATTCTTGCAGCCTGTGATGCCGATCTTGAACTTGTGCGGCAGCGCCCTTCCGAAATACCGAAGATCGACTTCCTCCGCCAAACGGCTCGTTTCGATCAAGCCGGATGGGCAGATGTCCGCGCCCTGACAGGCCGTCACGGTACGCACACGCGGCCCGCAAGCGCCCGGCTGAAGCTCAACCAAGGCAAGTTCGTCCTTCACCGCGTCGATATCGTCAAAGTCGATGAAAGGGATCTCGATCCCTTGCCGCGACGTCATATGAACATAGCCATGCCCGTATTTCTCCGCAACCTCGCTGATTTTGCGCAGCTTTTCCGCCGTGACCTGCCCCCCGATGATACGAAGCCGCAAAGAAAAGCGGTTTTGCTGCCGCTGCCGCATAAAACCGCCTTTTTTCAAAGTTGCATAGTCGATTTCAGACACAATTACAATTTCTCACTTTCTCATCGCCCCGCCGGCCAAAGCTGCGAAGCAATTCCATGAAGCCGCACAGATACATTATAAAGAACGCGCGCCCGCAGAACAATGCGATGAAATTTTGCACAATGCCGGAAATAGTTTTGAATCAATGTCGGCATCGCTCGCTGTGCCTCAAGGTAGGCGCAGGCGGGAAAGAAAATCTTGCGTTGCGGGCAGTTTGGGCTTGCCGAAGATCTGATCCGGCGTTCCCTCTTCCGCAATTTGCCCCTCATGCAAGAACAGGACGCGGTCAGCGACGCGCCG
>JAITNA010000189.1 GCA_031290715.1 Eubacteriales Family XIII. Incertae Sedis bacterium
TAGACGACCACGCGCTGAAGCGCTGTCGTCCTCGATGTGCGAGGTACGACGGAGCTAAAGCTCCTGTACCTCTGCCAATCACTGGATTCCCGGTTCGCTTCGCGCCCGGGAATGACAATAGGTATTCACAATGGTAACAAAGGGATGGGAATGAGAATATATAGCTTGGTGGGAAAAAGCGGCACAGGCAAAAGCTATCAGGCGATCAGCTTGTGCAATGACAAGGATATTGAGTATATCGTGGACGACGGGCTGTTCATCGGCAACGGGACGATCTTGGCCGGCCGCTCCGCAAAGCGGCAGGCGACGAAGGTCGCGGCCATCAAAACGGCACTGTTCACGGACGACGCGCACCGGAACGAGGTCGCCGCAAAGATCGCGGCCGTCAGCCCGTCCTCCCTCCTCGTGGTGGGGACTTCGGACCGCATGGTCGATCAGATCACGGAACGGCTCGGCCTGCCGAAGCCGGATGAACGTATCGGCATCGAACAGATTACGACGGCGGACGAGCGCGAGATCGCGCGCAAACACCGCAAGGACCTTGGGCAGCACATTATTCCGGCGCCCACTCTGGAGGTCAAACGGGAGTTTTCGGGATATTTTCTGCACCCGATCAAAGTACTCCGCGATATGCGCGCGGGGCGGGCCAATGTGACGGAGCGCTCTGTCGTGCGGCCGACGTTCAGCTATCTCGGCAACTACCTGATCTCGGACAAGGCCATTATTGATATGGTATCCGGCTCGGCGGGCCGGGTCCGTTCGATCGATGCTGTTTCCTCCGTCTTTGTCCGCAAACATCCCGACGGCGTCAGCATCGACATTGGCATTATCATCATCGCGGGCAACCCGATTCTCGACGCGGCGCGCGTGTTTCAGCAGTCGGTGAAAGAGAACATCGAACAAATGACGTCGATGAATATCCTTTCGGTTGACGTCGAGGTCGAGGACCTTATGTGGGAGGTCGCGCCCGAGCTTCCCGAAGGAGCGCGGATATGACGGCGGACAGCGGAAGGCTCACGGAACACAGGATCGACGGCGTGCGGGATTTTGACGCCGCGCAGACCTTTGAGTGCGGCCAGTGTTTTCGCTGGACCCGGGAATACAACGGCAGTTATACCGGCGTTGTGCGCGGGTATTTCGCCAATATTTCATATAATAATGAAGAGGATGCTGTCATTATTTGGAGCGATTACATGCCGAAAAGCGAGCGTTTGCGCGACCGCTTCTGGCGCGATTATCTCGATTTGGACCGGGACTACGCGGCCATCAAACGTACCCTTTCCGAGAACGATCCGGTCATGGAAGCCGCCATCGAAGCGGGGCGCGGCATCCGCATTCTCAATCAGGAGCCGTGGGAAACGCTGATTTCTTTTCTCATTTCGCAAAACAACAATATCCCGCGTATCTCCGGCTGTATCGAAACGCTTTGCGGGGCGTTCGGGACGAAGATCGGGCGCTTTGAAGATCGGGACTTTTTTGCCTTTCCTACCGTGAAACAGCTTGCCGAGCGCGGGGAGCGGGAATTGGATATCTGCAAATTGGGATACCGGACGCGCTATCTGGCGGAAACGGCGCGGCAGGTCGATATCGACGGGGGCTCGCTGCTTGCGACCGGCGAGAAGATCGAAACGGAAAAGATTGAAAGCTATCTGCGTTCTCTTTCGGGCGTCGGGCTCAAAGTCGCGCATTGTGTGATGTTATTCTCAATGAAAAAAACGGAGCTGTTCCCGATCGACGTGTGGATGCGGCGCGTGATGCACAAGCTTTACGGGATGGAGGAGGACGACGAAGCCGCCATGCGGGCGTTCGCGCGGGAGCGCTTCCGCGAATACGGGGGCGTCGCGCAGCAATATCTCTTCCATTATATTCGCACGGAGTCTATACAATAATTTCGTTTTGTGATAAAATTTGCGTTTGTGCGGGGTTCGTGTGAAACGGGCGGTTGAGTGAAGCGGGCGAAACGAGGATGCAGCGGGAAACTTTCATGGGCTATGCCATCGAAGAAGCGAAAAAGGCGGCGCGGGAAGGCGAGGTGCCGATCGGGGCCGTGATCGTGAAAGACGGAGAGGTCGTCGGGCGTGGGTACAACCGTATTGAAACGGGCCGGGATCCGACGCTGCACGCGGAGCTGATCGCCATCCGCGCGGCGGCAAAAACACTTGGCGCCAGACGGCTCATCGGGTGTACGCTGTATGTGACGGCGGAGCCTTGCTCCATGTGTGCCGGCGCGGCGGTGCTCGCGCGGGTAGACGCGATTGTGGCCGGCTGCGAAAGCGACAAGTCCGGCGGCTGCGGGACCGTGAAAGACATCCTCGAATCAGAGGATTTGAATCACAGGGTCGCCTATACGGTCGGCGTGCGCGGAGAGGAATGCGCGAAGCTCCTTCGTGAATTCTTTCGGGAGCTCAGAGAAACGAAACGGGAACATAGGATGGAGGATTTTGAATGAGAACACTTGTCAAAGCGGCGGGGACGAGAAGGTCTGTGCGGGGCGCTTTCCTGTTTCTTATTATGATTGCAATAATGGCGCTTGCGGCTGCTGTGCCCGTGTTTGCGGCTGCTGCCGTGCCGACATCCGGGGCGGCGGGATCGCTGGAGCTGACAAACAGCTCCCCTGCGAACGGCAGTACGCGTATGCCGGTCGAAAATGTCGGCATCAAGCTGTATTTCAGCGGGAATGTTACCTCGCCGGATGTTTGGGCAAACAATCAAACCTGCTTTTCACTCACGGACGACAAGGGCAAAGAGGTTCCCATCAGCGCTTATCAAGGGGAAAAAGAGAACAATTACATTCTTGTAATTGCGGAGCCGGTACCCGCGAAAGAGGGT
>JAITNA010000228.1 GCA_031290715.1 Eubacteriales Family XIII. Incertae Sedis bacterium
CGTGATCGGAAGCCCCAGTTCCCGCTCCGCTTCCGCCAACGCGACCCAAAGCCGCCGCCAAGTTTCAAACTTCACGCGCGGCGAAAAGATCCGGCTCATCTCCGCGCTCGAATACCGGGTCGTCAACGGATTCGTATAGCGCTCATAATCAACCTTGCTCATAATCAAATTTCTCCTATCTATCTTACATGCTCAATTCTTCCTCACACCCAGCAGTGTTTCATGCCCGTTGAGGTCATATTTCTCCTGTCCGGGCGCATGCATCCGCCGAAGCCCGTCCGCAAGCGTTTCCTTTGCGATGTAGCCGCCCCAGTCCTCGGCCATCCGCGCGACCTCCTCGCCGCCCTCGAAGTAGACCTCGATCCGGTCCATCATCTCCAGACCCACGGCCTTCCGAATCTGCTGCACCTTGCTGACAAACTCGCGCGCCAAGCCCTCCTGAACGAGCTCGGGCGTCAGCGTCGTATCTATGGCCACAAACAAACCGCCCTCCATCGCGACCGCAAAACCCTCCTTTGCGCTGACCTTCACATCGACCAGATCGGCCGTGATCTGTACAGGCTCGCCATCGACGGCCAACTCCGCGGCATTCCCCGCGCCCAATTGCGCGGCAAAAACCGCCGCTTCCGCGCCCGAAAGCGCCGATAGCGCCGCCGCAAAAGCCTTGACCTTCGGCCCGAACACAGGCCCCGCCGCCTTGAAATTGGGCTTCAGCGCATAGTCCATATACGCGCCGGTATCCGAGGAAAATCGCACGGCCTTGATGTTGAGTTCCTCCTCGATCAAGCCCGCCATCCCGCCGATCAGCGCTTCGTATTTCCCGTCGACAAGCGCCCCCGCCAAAGGCTGCCGTACCTTGAGCCGCTCCTTTTCCCGCACCCCGCGCCCCAGGCTCACGATCGCGCGGACCAATTCCATCTTCTCTTCCAAGGCCGCGTCTTGATCGGCCGCCGCGACCGCGGGAAAATCCGCCAAATGCACGGAATGATCCGTGAGCGCCGGCGCTCCCTCCGCGCCGAGCGTCAGCTTCAAATACATCTCATCCGCCAAAAACGGCGCAAACGGCGCCATCAGCTTGCAAACCGCCAATAGTACCTCCCAGGTCGTTCGGTAGACAGCCTTCTTGTCCTCCGAAAGCCCCGCGCCCCAAAAACGCCGCCGGCTGCGGCGAATATACCAATTGGACAAATCCTCGATCACGAAATTCTGAATCTTGCGCACCGCGCGCATGTGGTCGTACCGCCCCATCTCCTCGCGCACCGCCCCCGTCAAATGCGCCAGACGCGACAAAATCCACCGGTCCGCCTCGGGCCGCGCCGCCGCGGGCAAATCCGCAAACCCGCGCGGATCGACCTCGTCCTGCCCCGCGTACAGCACAAAAAACTGATACACATTGCGCAGCGTCCCGAAAAACTTCCCCGCGACCTCAACGAGCCCGTCCTCGTCAAACTTCGTCGGGGACCAAGCCGGCGAAGCGTAAAGCAGATACCACCGCGTAGCATCCGCTCCGTATCGATCGAATAATTCAAACGGATCCGCCGTGTTCCCTTTGGATTTGCTCATTTTCTTGCCGTCTTTGTCAAGGATGAGATCGTTGACAAGAACGTTGCGATACGGCGCCCGCCCCGTGATGAAGGTAGAAATCGCCATGAGCGAGTAGAACCACCCGCGCGTCTGGTCGATGCCCTCGCAGATGAAATCGGCCGGGAACATCCCCGGGTCAAACTCCTTTTCCTGTTCAAAGGGATAATGCCGCTGCGCGAACGGCATGGACCCGCTGTCAAACCAACAATCCATGACCTCGGGCACCCGCGTCATGACGCCCCCGCAGCGCTCACAGGAGATATGAATATCATCCACATATGGGCGGTGCAGTTCGATATCCGGCACGCCGTTCTCGTCTAAGGGAATCTCTTCCATCGCTTTCTCCCGAAGCTCCGCCCGCGACCCCACGCAAACGAGCCCGCCGCAGTCCGCGCACCGCCAGATCGGGATCGGCGTCCCCCAATACCGCGTCCGCGAGATCGCCCAATCGTTCACATTTTCAAGCCAATTGCCAAATCTCTTCTCGCCCACGTAGTCCGGATACCAGTTGACAGAATCATTATTTCGGACAAGCTGATCCTTCAGCTTCGTCATCTCGATATACCAACTCGGTTTGCTGTAATAAATCAAAGGCGTGTCGCAGCGCCAGCAAAACGGGTAGTTGTGCGCGATCTTTTCCTTGGAAAACAGCTTCCCCGCTTCGGCCAACCACCTGATGATATCAATGTCCAGACCCTCTTCCAATACAAAACGGCCCGCCCACGGCGTCGCCGTATACCTGCCGTCCTCGCCGACAGGGTTGGGGACCGGCAGACCGTAACGCCGTCCCGTATGATAATCGTCCTCCCCGAACGCGGGCGCCGTATGCACGATGCCCGTGCCGTCCTCGTCCGTCGCGTAGTCCGCGGCCGTCACATAGAACGCGCGCGCGCCCGGCTTCCCCGAAGCATAGACGTCCGCAAAGGGCATGAGCTGTTCATAATCCATTCCCTCAAGCTCCGACCCCGACTTCTCGCAAAGCGCTTCATACCCGCCGGCGCCGAGTACCTTGTCCGCCAGATTCTTCGCTACCCAGACGATCTTGCCCCCGTGTTCCTTCGCGATTTCGCTCGCTTTGCCTTCCCGCTCGCCGGCCGTCTTGACGCGGGCCTTCACATAGACGATCGCCGGCCCGACCGTCAGCGCCACATTGGCCGCCAACGTCCATGGCGTCGTCGTCCATGCCAGAAAATACTCATCCGCGGCGTCCGCACTGTCTTTCACGCGTTTGAACATTACAATAACGGTATTGGTCTTGATTTCCTTGTAGCCAAGGCTGACCTCATGGCTTGCGAGCCCCGTCCCGCAGCGCGGGCAATACGGCAATATCTTGTGCCCCTCGTAGATCAAGCCCTCGTCAAAAAACCGCTTCAGAATCCACCATCCCGTTTCGATATAATCGCCCGCAAGCGTGATATACGGATTGTCCAAATCAATCAAAAATCCCATGCGGCGGCTCATCTCGCGCCACATCCCCTCATATTTAAAGACCGACTCGCGGCATTTCTGATTGAACGCCGCGATGCCGTATGCCTCAATGTCGCTCTTCGTATAGAACCCGAGCGCCTTTTCGACCTCGATCTCCACCGGCAGCCCGTGCGTATCCCAACCGGCCTTGCGCGGCACACGGTACCCGAGCATCGTATAGTAACGATTCACGCTGTCCTTTAGCGTGCGGCTGATCACATGATGGATGCCCGGCTTGCCGTTGGCTGTCGGCGGCCCCTCGTAAAAAATGAAAGCCGGCCGATCCTGCCGCTCCTCTGTGCATTTCGCAAGAAGCCCCTCGCTCTCCCAACGAAGCGCCTGTTCATTCTGTACCTCAGCGATTGATCTGTCATCCAAATTCTTAAACATCCGTCCCTACTTTCTGGTTGTTACTATTCAGCCGTCCGCTCTTTCGCGCGCAGCTTCCGCATGACCTCTCCCACGGCCGCGTACGGAAACCCCAAGGACACGAGCCGGCGATTGATCTTTTGCCGCGCCTTTTGCACATCCGCGCCCGCAGCCGTACCCATCTCCAAAACCGTTTTTTCGGCCGCGCTCATGGCCGCCTCAAGCTCCGCTTCGCGGCTGTAGCCGTCCTCAATCGTATACCGCACAAGCTCCTCGGAGAGTCCCTTGCGCCGCAGCTCCTCGGAGATTCGCAAACGGCCGCGGCCTTTCGCAATCAAGACCTCCAAAAAACGCTGTGCATAGTCCGCGTCGTTCACATAGCCCAAGTCTTTCAGCCGGCCGGCCGCGTCCTTCGCCGCGGCTTCGTCAAACCCGGCCTTCGCGAGCCGTTCCAAAACCTCGCGCTCCGTCCGGTCGCGTTTTTCGAGAAAGCTCAATGCCTTTTCAAACGCCCTATCCCTCGCGCCGCCGCTCACACTCAAACTCCCCTTCCTCCGCGCACACCGAAACGACGACCTCCGGGTCCTCTTCCGCAAAGCGCGTATCAAACCGCGCCCTGCCCGGCCCCAGTACCGAAAAGCTCTGAAATCCCTCCGAAAATCCATTTCCCGTGAACTTCATAAAGGCCTCTTTCCGCGTCCATATCTCAAAAAACCGTTTTCGCACTCCGGCCTGCTGTTCCTGCGGCGTCCCGCGCCCGGCCGCCGTCACTGCGGAAGCGGAACCCGCCGCCGCGCGCACATACGCAAACTCCCCCTCGCGGAAGCAGCGCCGCGCGATCTTCAGCAATCGCTCATCATCCCAAGCGTGCGCCGCCATATTCTCCGCGTCGATCCCCACCTCGCTTTCCGCGAAAACAAGGGCGGCAAAGCCCATCGTATGGGACAGCGAAAAAAAGAGTCCGGAGAACGCGGCTTCCGAAAAATACGGCTTGCCGTGCGGCCCGTACCGCAGCGCCGGAAACCCGGAAAGCGGAGCCCCGCGATAATCCGCGAGGGAATCGGCGAAAAAGCGCCGCAGCTCGGCATTGTCCGATAGCCGCGCAGACGCGAAACCGCTACTGCTCAGCTGATAGATCCGCACCGATTTGCGCGCCCGTTTCCGGCTCGTCCCCCGCCGCGCCCTTCGTCCGGCGCCGGTATGTGATTTCGCCCTTTACGATCTCCTCGGCCGCGATCGAGATGGGTACGCCGCTTTCGGACTCCGCCAGGGCCGGTTTGCCCTCGATCAGATCCCGAGCCCGCTTTGCCGCCATCACGACCAAGGTATACCGGCTATCGGCTTTCTCCCGGATGACATTGATTGGGGGGTGAAGTAACATGTTTTCCTCCTGTTCGTTTCGCTCTATTCATTCCTATATTTTTCAATCCGCGCTTCCGCGTCCTCGCCCACGCGCAAATGCTCCGCGCGCATGATCGCCGCCACATCCGACACCGCTTCGGAAAGGTTTTCGTTGACGACGCAATAATCGTAACGTACGAGAAACCCGATCTCGTTTTCGGCTTTGCCCATTCGGATGTTGATCTTGTCGAGCGGTTCCGAGCCCCGTCCGACAATGCGGCTTCGCAGCACGGCCATCGAAGGCGGCAGGATAAAGACAAAGATTCCATCCGGGCAGGCTTCTTTCACCTGCATCGCGCCCTGCGTGTCGATTTCGAGGATCACATCCCCGCCGTCGGACAGGCGCTTTTCTACCGGTGCCTTCGGCGTACCGTAAAACTCCCCGTAGACCTCGGCGTATTCGTAAAACCCGCCCTCGGAAACCACCTCGTCAAAACGCTTTTTCGTGACGAAAAAATAGCTTTCCCCGTCCTTCTCAAGCAGTCTGGGCTCCCTTGTCGTCATAGAAACAGACAAGGCCGCGTCCACAGTCTTCAGCAAACTCCTGCATATGGTTCCCTTGCCCGTACCTGACGGGCCCGAGATCACAAAAAGCCGTCCCTTCTTCATCGCACGCTCCTTCTTGCATGTCCGGTTGATTATTATATATCAGTCGGCCGCCCCAATGCAACAATTTACCACAAATTGTAAACCGCGTTTTCCGTTCCACGTATTGATCTCCGGACAGCCGATCACGCGGATTTTGCCGCCGGCTTCCATCGCCCGCGACAGCGCTTCCGCGCCCCTGAAAAAAATACAGGGGATCCCGCTGACCGAAAATCGCGCGTGCGCCCCCTCTCCGAGATAATACAGGCGGGAAATATCGCCCGCCCGGATATTCAGCTCGACGCGCGGTTTGGGGTTTCCCGCTCCGAAAGGCGCCATGACGCCGAGCGCTTCCGCAAGCGCGATATCCACATCGGCGGGATCGAGCGCGGCATCCGCCGGTTCCCTTTCCTCCAGAAGCCGCGGATCCGCCGCAAGCAGCCCGTCCAAGTCCCTATTGAGCGCTTCCCGCAGCGGCGTTTCATCCTCTTTCCGGATCATAAACCCGGCCGCCATCGCGTGTCCCCCCACACGGAGCAGCAGCTGCTCATGCCGTCGCAGCAAGGCAATCATATCCAAATGCCCCACACTGCGGGCCGACGCTTTCAGACAATCGCCCGAATCCGCGAACACCGCGCAGGGCAGCCCCGTCTTTTCCCGGATTTGCCCCGCGACGATGCCCGATATCCCCTCATGGAAAACCGCGGGCCGAAGCAGCAAAAACCTGTGCGCGGGCCGCCCTTCGCCGTCCGTATCCTCCTCGCAAATCTCCATGCAGGAACGATAACAGGCGTCTTGAAGCTGCCGGCGTTCCTTGTTGGAAGCATTCATGCGGGCGGCGATCTCCCGCATTCTCACCTCGTCCTTCGTAATGAAAAACTCTACCGCTTCCGAAGCGTTTCCGAGCCGGCCGACCGCGTTGATACGCGGCGCAACGCCGAAGGACACCTCCTTCGCGGATACATCCGCGGGCTCCGTCCCCATACTTTCGAGCAGCACCGCCAAGGCCTTTCGCTTCCGCTTTCGGATCAAATCCAATCCGTATTTCACAAAGGTCCGATTCTCGTCACACAGCGGCATGATGTCCGCAATCGTAGCGATCGCCGCCAAATCAACCAACTGATGCAGTACCTCGCGGGACCCTTTTGTCTTGATTGCCGCGCGGTCAAACATCGCGCAAGCCAGCTTGAACGCCACCGCGCACCCGCACAGCCCCGCAAACGGATATCCGCGGCTTTCCGCGCTATTCTCCGCGCTTTCCGAGCCGTTCCCCGCGCCCGCTGTATTTTCCGCGCTATCCGCGCCTTCCGCACCCGCGGAGATCCGGCGCTTCGGATTGATGAGGATGCAATCCGGCAGGGTTTCGCCCGGTTCGTGGTGGTCGGTGATCATGATCTCGAGCCCGATCGACTTCGCAAAGCTGACCTCGTCCACGGAAACGCTGCCGCAGTCCACCGTCACAAC
>JAITNA010000015.1 GCA_031290715.1 Eubacteriales Family XIII. Incertae Sedis bacterium
GGCGGTGTCGCCGAGCCTCATCACCGCGCCCTGCCCGAATGTTTTGTGAATCTGCGTGAGCGCCGCCGCTAACGCTTTTTCTTTTTCTTCCTTATTAATCTCAGCCATTGTTTCCTCCCGTCAATTCCGCCGTCAATTCCGCCGTCAATTCCATCCCGTCAATTCCATCCTCAATCGTCCATTCCGTCATCAATCGTCCATTCCGTCGCCAACATCAAACATACGTTCTCAACCATTATCCGTCACACAGGGCCCCTTGTCAAGGCTTATTCCCCGCGCAAGTAATATATTACCATTATTCCTATTTTATGTCAATACCCAATGCTTCCTATAAATACTGTCATTCCCGGACTTGTTCCGGGAATCCAGTGAATGATACCTATTTTTCCTCTAATATTTTCCTTCTTACGAAGTCGCACATCTCCAGCACGCAAACCTGCCGATTGACCCTGCGCCCGCGGTCGCGGAAATAACGCTCCCGTACCTCAGTCTTTCCATTATATGCGATCCCGAAAAACACCGTCCCGACCGGTTTCCCGCCACCATCGCCGTCGCCCGCGCCGCCCCCGCCGGGGCCGGCAATCCCCGTTACGGATACCGCGATATCCGCGTCCGAACGCGACAGCGCCCCCTCCGCCATTTCAAGCGCGCAAGGCCCGCTCACCGCGCCGAAGCACTCGATCGTTTCCGGACGCACGCCGAGCAGGGCGATCTTCGATTCGTTACTATAGGTCACAAAGCCGCGGTCAAACACCTCGCTAGCCCCCGGAATCGAGGTCAGCCCGCCCGCGAAAAGCCCACCCGTGCAGGACTCCGCGGCGGCGAGGGTCAGCCCCCGCTCGCGCAGGATTTCATATACGACCTGCGGCAAATCCTCGTCCTCCGTGCTGAACAGATAGTCCCCCGCCAACTCCCCGGCCCGCCGGACGGCGGCATCTACGGCGGCCGCCGCTTCCTCCTTCGTCCGGCGCATAGACGAGATACGCACCGCGCACTCCCCCTCCTTCGCGTAGGTGGCGGCGGTCGGATCCGTCTGCCCGTCGATGATGGGCAGCAACGCCGTTTCAAGCGCGGATTCCCCGATGCCGTAAAACCGCAGGATCTTGCTGTAAATCACAGCGTCCGACTTTTCGGACAAATAGGGGATCACGCTTTGCAGCATCATGCGCTTCATCTCGCGCGGCGGCCCCGGAAGCGCGATGGCCGTCTTGCCGCCTTTTTCGAGCGCAAAGCCCGGCGCCGTACCCGCGTCGTTGTAGAATACCGCCGCGCCGGCCGGTACCCAGGCCTGTTTCTTGTTGTTCTCCGTGAAATTGATACGCCCGATGTCGTTCATGATCGCGGTGAGCCGCGCCATCGCCTCCTCGTCGTACACGAGCGGCACGCCGAGGGTTTCCGCGAGGACCTCCTTTGTCAGATCGTCCTGCGTCGGCCCGAGCCCGCCCGTCGTGACGACGATGTCCGACTCTTCAAACGCGTATTCGATGGTCTGTTTCAGGCGGCCCGGATTGTCCCCGACCGTGAAATGATACAGCACGCTGACCCCGAGCAATTGCAGCTGCTCGGAGATATAGGCGGCGTTCGTGTTCACGGTCTGCCCGAAAAGCAGTTCGGTCCCTACGGCGATCAGTGAAGCTGTCGGCATGATATTTCTCCCTATTTTCCCAGTTTTCCCTACTTCATCGTCAACAGCTTCCGGCCCTTCCAGAGATACTCGACCCCCGAATAGACCGTGAGAATCACAGCGACCCACAAAACCGCCGCCGCAATGGCCGCCCCCGCGCTTCCGAACAAAATCTCCCCGAGCAGCAGCAGGATGATTGCGAGCATTTGGAACACCGTTTTCAGCTTGCCGCCCATCCCGGCCGCGATCACGACCCCCTCCGCCGCCGCGACCCCCCGCAACCCCGTGATGGCGAACTCCCGCGCGAGAATCACGACGACCATCCACGCCGCGATCTCATGCGTGTCGACAAGGCAGATGAACGCCGACACCGTGAGGATTTTGTCGGCCAGCGGGTCCATCAATTTCCCGAAATTCGTGATCTGGTTTCGGCTGCGCGCGATATGCCCGTCCAACGCGTCCGTCACGGCCGCGGCGATGAATACGACGGCCGCCCAAGTCCGCAAATCCAAATAAAACAGCACGATGAACACCGGCACAAGCGCCATGCGGAGAAGTGTCAGCAAATTTGGTAAATTCATCGATTCAAATCCTCGTTTCCCGTATCTTTTTATTGTAATAATAATAACGCGCGCCGGCCTCGCAGTGCCCGCGTTTCGCGTTTCAAGCCAACTCTCCGACGAGATCGTAGTCCATCGCATCCGTGACGCGCACTTTCACAATTGTCCCTATTATATCATCTGCGGCGGCTTCGGGGGCGGCAAACATCACCGCGTTGTCGATCTCCGGCGCGTCCCCGCGCGTCCGGCCGATGTACGTCCGCGTGTTCGCGCCGTCTTCGTTCTCGCGGGGGAAAGCCGCCGCCCCGTCCGCGTGCTCCCCCGCATCCTCATCCGGCAGCGGGCCGTCAACGACGACATCAAGCACGGAGCCGACAAGGCGTTCATTATTCTCAAGCGATATGCCCTGCTGAATGCGCATGAGCTCATCCCGGCGCCCCTCCGCGGTTTCGGCGTCGATTTGGTCCGGCATTTCCGCGGCGGGCGTTCCCTCCTCGGCCGAGTAGGCGAACACCCCGAGCCGGCCAAAGCGCGCGTCCGCGGCGAATGCCGCGAGCTCGGAAAAATCCTTTTCCGTTTCCCCCGGGAAGCCGGTAATCAGCGTCGTGCGGATCACGATATCGGGCATGGCCGCGCGCAGCCGCGCCATCGTGCCGCGGATGCTTTCGGGCGTCGAAACCCGGTTCATCCGCGCGAGCACCGCCGCGCTGATATGCTGAATCGGCATGTCGATATAGCGGCAGACCTTCGGTTCCTGCACCATGACGGCGATGAGCTCGTCCGAAACGCGCTCCTCATAGCAGTAAAGCAGCCGAATCCATTCAATCCCGTCCACAAGGCAGAGCGCCCGGATCAAATCGGGCAGCGCAAAGCGCCCGTACAGATCCTTGCCGTAATACGTCACATCCTGCGCGATGAGAATGAGCTCCTTGCAGCCCTCGTCCGCAAGGCGCTCCGCTTCCCGGTGCAGCGTGTCCCGCGGCACGCTGCGGTACGGCCCGCGAATCTTCGGGATCACGCAATAGCTGCAGCAATTGCTGCAGCCCTCCGCTACTTTCAAATAGGAAGAATAACGCGGCGACAGCGCGATGCGCGCGCCGTCAAGTACGCCGGGCACCCCGTCCGCGGAAAGCACACGCCGCGCTTCGGCATCCGTTTCGGCATTCATTCCGGCGATGATTTCCGGCAATATATCGTAATCGTTCACACCGAGAATGACGTCGGCTTCGGGGAGCTCTTCGTAAAGCTCTTCCGGGTATCGCTGCGTCAGGCAGCCCGTCACGATCAGGCGCTTTCCGTTTTCGCGGAGCGGCGCATAGTCAAAGATGGTTTCAATGGACTCCGCTTTGGCCGCCTCGATGAAACCGCAGGTATTCACGATAATGACATCCGCTTCATCCGCGGAAACGGCGACGCTGTGGCCGTCCGCGCAAAGCAGCCCGGCCATGCGTTCGCTGTCCTCTTTGTTCTTCGGGCAGCCGAGCGTTTCAATGAAAACCCTACTCATCCATTTCCTCAAAATCGTCCGCGAACTCATCCTCCTCCGCTTCGCCCGAATCAAGCGGAATATTTCGGCCCGCGGACCGGAGGAAGCCCATCAGCTGCGCTTCACTCATAATGACGCGGCGCGGCTTGTTTGTGCCGTCGCTCGGCGCCACGATCCCGCGCTCTTCCATCATATCCACAAGGCGGGCGGCGCGATTATAGCCCACGCGGAAACGGCGCTGAATCATCGAAACCGAAGCCTGCTTCGCCTGTGCGACCATCTCGACGGCATCCATGAACAATTCGTCATCCTCATCCGTGAGATTGCCCATCGCCGCCGCGTCCACCTGTTGCATAATGTCCGCGCTGTAGTCGGGATCCATCTGTTTCTTGACAAAGGCAACCACCTTGACGACCTCGCTCTCGTCCACGTAAGCGCCCTGGATACGCATAGGCTCCCGCGTACCCACGGGGCTGAACAGCATATCGCCCTTGCCGTGAAGCCGCTCCGCCCCCGGATTGTCGAGAATGACGCGCGACGCCGAATTGGACGACACCGCGAAAGCGATACGCGAAGGGATATTGGCCTTGATCACGCTTGTCAGGATCGACGCAAGCGGCTGCTGCGTCGCCACGATGAGGTGCATCCCCGCGGCGCGCGCCATGGCGGCCAAGCGCGAAATCGACTCCTGCACCTTCGCGGCCGCGACCAACATCAGGTCGGAAAGCTCGTCGATGACAATCACGATCTGCGGCAGAATCTCCTCCGGCTGCCCGTCCTTCCTCATTTTCGTGTTGTAGCTCTCAAGATTGCGCACGCTCTGCTCGGAAAATTTCTTGTAACGGTCGTTCATGATCGTCACCGCATAGCTCAGCGCCATCGACGCTTTCTCGGGATCCGTCACGACGGGTACAAGCAAATGCGGGATGTCCGTGAAACTCTTGAGCTCGACCACCTTCGGGTCGATGAGAATCAATTTGACCTCGCTCGGCTTGGCCCGATACAGCAGACTGAGCAGAATGCAGTTGATACAGACGCTCTTGCCGGACCCCGTCGTACCCGCGATGAGCAAATGCGGCATTTCGGCCAGATTCGCCACAATCCGATCGCCGGAGATGTTTTTCCCAAGCGCAAACGCGATCCGGGAAGGATCGTCCCGAAACTCGGAACTGTCGATAATCTCGCGCAGGGGGACGATGTTCGTGTTCGCGTTGAAAGCCTCGATGCCGATCAGCGACGTCCCCGGCATCGGGACGACGCGCACACTTTTTACTTCCAATTTGAGCGCGAGATCCGGTTCAAGGCTGCGAATGCTCTGAATCTTGACGCCGACATCCGGCGCCACTTCGTAGCGCGTGACCGTCGGGCCGACCGTGACCTTCGCGACCCGCGCTTCGACCTTGAAGTCCCGAAGCGCCTGTTCCAACCGGGCCGCGTTGTTCTTCAGCTCGACCGGGCTCTCCGTTTTGCCGCGGTTTCGGCCCCGGCTGAGCAAATCGACGGGCGGCAGCTGATAATGGCTGTCGTCCGCGCTTTCCCCGTAATGCATTTCCCCCGCCGCCGGCTTTTCGCGCTTTTTCACCGGCGCCGTCCCGCCCGCGCCGCCGCCCTCCGCAAATCCGGTGCCGTTCGTATCCGGCAAGGTCTGCGGCTCTATGCGATCCGGGTCAAAGGGAATCGTCGTATCTTCAATCTCCGGCTCGCGCTTTTTTCCGACGTCCCCGTAATTCTCGTCGTTCACAACCGTATCGAGGATATGCTGTTTTTTGTCCGAAGCCGCGGCCGGTTTCCCGCCGAGAAAAGACGGCCAGCGAAACAGGCCCTGCCCGCCGGGCGCTTCGGGCTCCGCGGCCCCGCCGGAATCATCAAGGCCGTCCTCCCCGCGGACGGCCGCGGCGTCCCGAAGCCGGGCCTCTTCCTCGGCCCACTCCGCTTCCTTCTCTTCCCGCCGCCGCAAGCGCTCCTCGCGCTTCGTCAAATGCCTGTCCCGCGCCGCCCCGGCGTACTTGGACATCGGCGTATTGATTATCAGAATCACCGAAATAACCGTCAGCGCGACGGTCAGAATATAGACCCCCGCCTTTCCGATGGCTTTGACAAGCGCCATCGCGATATACATCCCGAGCGCCCCGCCCGCTTTGCCGTCCACACTGTCCGCGAATATCTTGCCAAGGCCCGCGCCGCCGGGGACCGTCCCGTCCGACTCGATAAAATGCACGGCAAAGAGAATACTGAGCAGGATATAGACCGCCGCCGCCAAAATCGCCGGCAGAAGCCGAAGCGCCTTTGCCGTGCCGGCAAGAATGAAAATCCCATAGGCAATGAGGAAAAACGGCAGCGCGTAGGACATCGGCCCGAAAAGACCCGAAAGGCCTTTCGTCAGCGCTTCCCCAAGCTTGCCGGCGGCACCCGCAAACAGCCCGAATACGAGAAACGCGCCGACCGCGAACAGCACGATGGCGGCAATCTCCTGCCGGATTCGCTGCTGCGCACAGACCGTGCCCTGCCCTTTCGCGGCGGCCTTAACCCCGCTTTTCGCGGCGCGCGGCGGCGCTTTCTTCGCGCCCCCCCGTGTGCTGTTTCTTTTGCCTGTTTTTTTGCTCGCGGCCAACCCAAACTCCTTTGTCCCGTCAGGCGCCCCATCGACGAACGCTCACACAATGGCGAAAAATGAATATACGTACTATAAAGTATACCGTCTTTCAGATTTCAAAATATTAAATTACAGTTACCGAAAAAAGCCGCCGATTCAGATGTCAGCTAAAATAATGTCATTCCCGAGGTGCCCGCAGGGCAATCCCGGGAATCCGGTGATAAATATGTCACTGGATTCCCGCATTCGCGGGAATGACAAGGTTTCTGCCGCACCACTGAATAAACACGGCGGGAGTCTATTTACATATATTTACAATATTATTCTCGTGAAAATCCCTGTATAATACTTATTGTAAGGAAATATCGGAATCGCGCAAAATAGTTTCGCTCAGGAGGAAGGAAAACACAATGAAGGTATTGGTAATTAACTGCGGCAGTTCTTCACTCAAGTATCAGGTGCTCGACATGACGACGGAAACCTTGCTTGCGAAAGGCCTTGTCGAACGGATCGGCCTCGGCGGCTCGATCCTCAGACATGAAAAAACAAATGTCGAGGACAAGTTCATTCAGGAAATGCCCATGGAGGATCACAAGGCGGCCATCGCAAACGTCATGAACGCCATTACGGACCCGGCTTACGGCGTCGTAAAAAGTATGGATGAGATCAGCGCGGTCGGCCACCGCGTGGTTCACGCCGGAGAAAAATACGCCAAGTCCGTCCTCATCGACGACGATGTGATCGCCGCGCTAGAGGAATGCGTGGAACTGGCGCCGCTGCACAATCCGCCGAACCTGCTCGGGATTGCGGCCTGCAAGGAGCTCATGCCCGCGACGCCCATGGTCGCGGTTTTCGATACGGCTTTCCATCAGACCATGCCGCCCGAATCTTACATCTACGCGATCCCTTATGAATATTATTCAAAATACGGCATTCGCCGTTACGGTTTCCACGGCACCAGTCACAAGTACGTCGCGGAGCGCGCCGCCGACATGCTGGGCGTCAACATCGGCGATCTCAAGCTCATTACCTGCCACCTCGGCAACGGGGCGAGCGTTTCCGCCATCAAACGCGGCAAATGCATCGACACCTCGATGGGCTTCACACCGCTCGCGGGACTGGCGATGGGGACGCGCTCGGGCAGCATCGACCCCGCCATCATCAGCTTCATCGCGGACAAGGAAAACATAGATGCCGACGACGTGCTGAACATCCTCAACAAGGAGTCGGGCATGCTCGGCATCTCCGGGATCAGCAGCGACTTCCGCGACATTGATGCCGCCATCCAAAAGGGCGACGCGCGCGCGGAACTCGCATTGAAGGTCTTCGCGCACAGGGTCCGTTATTACATCGGCGCTTATATCGCTGAAATGAACGGGGTGGACGCCATCGTTTTCACGGCCGGCGTCGGGGAGAACGACATCAACACGCG
>JAITNA010000016.1 GCA_031290715.1 Eubacteriales Family XIII. Incertae Sedis bacterium
AACGCTGGACGAATACAAAGAGAAATACGGCGAAACATCCGCAGAGGTTGAAAAGCAAACAACCGTACTGGGAAAAGAAGAAACGGAGCTGTCCAAGGTACAGACAGCATTAAACAAGGCAACCGCCGAAACCAACAAATTCAAAGATGAACTCGAGAAAACCGATGCGGAAATGCGCGACATGAAGTTTGCGGAAACGCAGAAGAAACTCGACAACTTAGCGACAGGACTTAACGACGCGGCGAAAAAGCTGGCGCCGTTCTCCCTTGCGGCGGGGGGTGTGCTCGCGGCATCCGCGGCGGTGTTTGTCGGCTTCGATGATTCCATGCGGCAAGTCAAAGCCACGATGAACCTCACCGGCACGGAAGGCGCGGCGAGCTTTGATAAGCTGTCCGAAGCCGCGCAGAAGATGGGCCGGGAAACCCGCTACACAGCGGCGAACGCCGCGGAAGCCCTCAACGTGCTTGCGCTCGCGGGATATGATACCGACAAGGCAATCTCCACGCTCCCGAAAACCCTGTCTTTGGCCGCCGCCGGGACCCTCGACATGCAGAGGGCGGCGGAACTTACAACCGACGGGCTGAATGCGCTCGGGCTATCAACCGATTCCCTTGATGAATATGTTGACAAGATGGCGCGGACATCGCAGAAATCCGCGACGGACATTGCGCAGCTTGGCGAAGCGACGTTGACGGCCGCAGGGCAGGCCCGTCTTGCCAAAATGCCGCTTACGGATATGAATACCGCACTGGGCCTGCTTGCCAATGCCGGAATTAAAGGCTCCGAGGCGGGCGGTATGCTCCAAAGGGTGTTGATGAACCTCATGGATCAGACCGGCCCCGGTGCGGTCAAAATGAAAGAGCTTGGCGTATCGGCATTTGACGCGCAGGGCAATATGCGCCCACTGCAGGACATCCTCAAAGACCTTAACGCGTCTATGGACGGGATGAGCGATAGGGCGAAAAGCGCGACATTCGACCAGGTTTTCAATGTTCGTTCCGTCAAGGGCGCAAGCGCGCTATTGAGTGGCGCCGGTGAAGCATGGGACAGCCTCGCGGCCGAAATAGACAATGCGGAGGGGGCGGCGGCCCAGATGGCCGCAACGATGGAGGAAGGCGTGGGCGGCTCGCTCCGCACCATGCGCTCCGCGCTTGAGGGTGCGGGTATCACTTTCGGAAACACGCTCTCCCCGATGATTGAAAAAGCGGCGAAGAGCGTCGTCAAGATCACCGAAGCGTTTCAAAAGCTGTCCCCAAAGCAGCAGGAAACCATCGTCAAGACGACGCTTGCCGTTGCGGCGGCGGCCCCGGCATTGAAATTGGCGGGGGCGGCCGTCACGGCCATTAAGAGTGTGACCGCAACAATCCACATCATGCGTACCGCGCAAACCGCGTCGGCGGCAGCTTCGGCGGCATCGGCAGCCGGGCTTGGCACAATGTCGAAAGCTGTCCTTGCGCTCAATGCGGCAATCAAAGCAAATCCCTTGGGGCTTATGGTTGGCGTGCTTGCGGCGGCTACGGCGGGGATAATCGCACTCTCGGTAAGTATGGACAAGGCGGCAAAAGATGCCGACCCGCTTTGGCAGGAAACACAAGACCTCGCGGAAAAGGCGAAGGAACTCACGGAATCTGTAAAGGAAAACAAAGGGGCTTACGACGAAGCGGCGGCAGCGGCAGAAACACAAGCGGGCGTTGCAAGCAAGCTGAAAGATGAAATCGCCGACTTGTCCGAAAAGGAAAACAAGTCGGCGGCAGAAAAAGAAGTGCTTGCGCAAAAGGTAAGCGCTCTTAATGATTTGTTACCCGGTTTGGGCTTGGCCTATGATAGCGTAACGGATTCCTTAAATCTCACGAACAGTGAGATAGACAAACACATCGAGAACATGAAGCGGGAAGCTGAAGCGGCGGCGGTGAGTGCGGCGTGGAACAAAAATGCAGAGGCTGCGCTGCAAGTGGAAATGGAGCTTAAACGGGCACGGGACGACCAAGCGGAAGCATCGGCAAAGCTCGCGGAAGCAGAAGAGAAACTTGCAGAAGCGAAAAGTAAAAGTTCCAGCAGTTTTGCGACCGGCGCGGATATTTCTAAATACTCGCAAGAAATAAGCCTCGCAAAAAAAGAAGTCGAAGCGGCTTCCGAAGCCGAGGAAACACTTACCAAAACAAGTGAAGACCTTGCTAAGGAAGCGGACTTCCTGACGCAAAAGATGAATGACAACGCGGCGGCGATGGCTCAAAGCAAAGAGGCTACCGAAGCGGGCGCGATGGCGGTAATGTCCGCCGCCGAGATACAGGCGGAATATTCCGCATTGCTCCAAGAAAACGCGATGCTTGAAAACCGGCTCACCGAAGCGACGAAGACGCAGGAGCAGGCAACCAAGGACATGGAAGCCGCCAAGGCCGCGCTCAATACCGCGATGGCAGACAACAACGGCTCGGATGCGGCAAAGCAGAAGATCGATGAGCTATCCCTTGCCTATACCGGGACACAGATCGCTTCCGACAATGCAAACGCGGCGGTAGAAGGGCTGCAAGGGCAGCTTGGGTCTTCCAGTGAAACCATCGAGATCGCGCGGGCAGCCCTCGCGGCTGCGACAGCAGAGCAAAACGCGCTGGGCGAATCCGCTGCATCTGCAAGCGGGCAGGTGCAGGGCGCTTCCGTCACGATGGGCGCTGCGCTGGGCTGTGTCAGTGACGCGGCCGGGGCGGCCGCGGATAGCGTTGCCGGTTCGATGAACAACACGGTAACAATTATCGACGGGGCCGTACCAAAAGCGTCAGAATCCGGACAGAAACTCGGTAAGGGCGTTACCGACGCAAGCGCGAAGGAAATCGCCGAAGGTTCGTCAAAGATAACAGACGCCGCAACGCAGACGGTTCAAAAAGCGGCAACCGGGACGCAGGTGGCCGCGCAAGCATCGGGCAAATCCGTCGGGGATAAATTCGTCACCGGAGAGAAAACCGCAATTAATACAGGTGCGCCGCAAGTTGCCGCCGCGGCACAGGATACCTTAAACGGACTTGGGAACCTCGCAAATACATCATATTCGCAAGGGGAAAACATCGGTGCGCAGCTCATGGCAGGGGCCGCAAAAGGCATCGCCGAAAACTCCTACCAATTTTCAGACGCTGCGGGCGACGCTGCCCAAGCGGCATATAAAGCGGCGGCGGCGAAACTGAAAATCTCATCGCCGTCAAAGGCTTTCGAGTATCTCGGCGAAATGACAGCGGACGGATTTTCGGGCGGGATACTTGGCGGCGTCAGCGACGTGGTGAGGGCGGTCACATCTATGTCCGATGCGGCAATGGGCGCAGTGGATGTCCCCGCGTCGGAGTCTGTACGTGTTGGCATTGGAAGTATGGCGCAGCAGAATAATAACGCGGGCTTTGACGCAATGGCTGACCGCATTGCGGACAGGATTGTAAAAGGGCTTGGACAGGCGAAAGTGGTTATGAGCTCGCACGAATTTGACAGGATTGTAATAGGAGCGCTGAAAACATTATGAAGCTGTACTACATCAATCACAAAAACGAAAGGCTTTTTCTGTCCGGCGGCGACTTCACAGCCGACGGGGAAAGCCTTTTTGATTGGCGTTTCGAGGAGGTGGGAGAGGATTACATCATCGGCTTCCGTCAGAAAGTCGTATTGTTCCAGCTGCCTATACTAATCCAAGGGCATAGCCGGACGGCGTTTTCAGAGAATCTCAAGCGCATCCATAATGTAACAGGCGTCGATCTCGCGAATATGCGGATGGGAAAACTGTACATTGAGGATACCGACGAATATTTGCCGTGCTACTTCACCGGTTCCGTGAAGAGCGGATGGTTCAATGATTTGCGCGAGGTCGCGGAAGTCTTTGATGTCGTCACGGATAAACCCGGATGGCACAAGGATTTTAAATATACGTTCTCGGCGGAAGTGTCGATTCAGGATGGAAACGGTTTCGATTATGAATACGATCATGAATACGACTATGCGCACGGTACAAGTATCCAAGTATTGAACCTTGAAACAGTAGAAGGCTCGGATTTTGAGCTTATCATTTACGGCCCCGTGACGAACCCGGAGATTCATATAGGCGGGAATGTGTATGCAATCGGGACCGCGGCAAATCCGATAACGGTATACAGCAACGGTTACATCACGATTGACAGCCTGAACACATCGGTACTGCATAACGCCATCGACGGGCATGTATATGACCGCTACAACGACCGAGTGAAAGATCATGATATTTACGCGAAGATACAGCCCGGCGCTAATGTGATTCAGACAAATTGCTTCTTTGATCTCTATGTCAAACAGAAAAGGAGCGAACCGACTTGGAATTTATAATTACAGGAACAGACAAAAAGGATATAGCGCCGCTCACAGGGTATCAGCTCATAGACATAGATATCGGGCTTATGAACAATTTTATAATCCATCTCCCGAAAAGCAAAGCGCGCGCGCTGGGGATCGTGAAGGGGATGTGGTTCTATTCTCACGGCTCGGAATACGGCGGGGTGTTTACGAATTACGAATCCGAAACCAACGACACATCAATCCTTTGGGGCGGCGTAACGTTCCGGGGGCTTATGCAGCGCGACATCGTGACACCCGCGAACGGGCAGGATTATCGGGTTGTATCCGGTGAGGCCAATACGGTCATCAGAACAGTCCTTAGCGAGAATAACGCGGCGGGAAATATATTCACTGTGCCGTCGGCAAACACGGGCATAACCTTCACGAACTGGAAATTTCCGCGTTATCGGGACAAGCTGCACAGCCTTACGCAAATGCTTGCGAGCCGAAACATGAGGTTGAAAATCACGACCAATCACGGCGCGAGCGGCGAACCATTCAAAATTACCGCCGAGGCTGTCCCCATAGTGGATTATTCAAATCTCATCGAGTATTCGCAAAACTCAAAGGTGAATGTCCACGTAATAGACAATGACGCGGAATTGAACCACTTGATATGCCTCGGGTCGGGAGAACTGCGGAACAGGCTTCGCGTCGATCTGTACTTACAGGCAAACGGGACAGTGGGAAATACAAAATATTATACAGGCGAGAAGGAATATGTCGGGGTGTATTCTTATGGCTCGGAAGACACGGCAGCAGGACTGACGGAGGCGGGGACAAAGTATTTGATGTCATATGCCGCGAACGTCGGCATCAAGATGAATGCGTCGGAATTTGATTTTGACATCGGGGACATCATTGCCGGCCGTGATTATGACACGGATGTATCAGTCAAAAACCCGATTGTTTCTAAAATACTGCGGACAGACGGGATGGAAACAACAATGGAAATCAGCGTGAAAGGAGAAGATGAAGATGGTGAAGAGGAAATGTGATGAAATCGAAAAGGCGCCTATTCTCATCAAGAGGGTGAATGAAAAAGCGGTAAATATCCGCAAGAAACCATACGGGGAAATCATCGGCGTAATAAGCGCCGACGATTATTCGGCCTATTCCGCAGCCGAGGGGGGCACATGGTACAAAATCGAAAAGGGATATGTACTCGCGGCGTTTTTTGAAGAGGTTGCCGCGCCCGCCGGACCTGAACCCGGAAGCGAGGTCGAATCAGAATGAATATCATTACAGGCAAAACAGGAGTACCGCATGTATCAAGCCAACAAGACGCGGACGCGAACGCCGCGCTGTATGGTGATGGTGATTATGTGTTGGACACCGGCAGTAGATTTAAATACACCGTTGTTTCCAACAACCTCATTACACTGCTTGATGGGTTGGTGATGATGCAAGGGCGGAAAGGCATCACGGATTACGGGCAAACAGAAAGTATCATTATCGAAAACGGAACACAGGGGCAAACCCGAAACGACCTTATTGTCGCAAGATATATGAAAGACGGGACAACGCAGCTGGAAGACATGAGGGTCTTGCTTATTAAAGGCGTGAACGGTGCCGGAGACCCAAAGATCAGCGATGCCGCGAATATCCGCGAAGGCGCTAACATCCACGATATGGCGCTGTATCGGGTGCGGCTTGACGGAATTGCCATTGCCGGCGTAGATACACTTTTTCGGCGCCTTTTGCTGAAAAACACGGTAACGCGGACTTCCATCACGGTTGCCGCTTGGAATGCGGACAAAATCGCAACAATCACCGACGGTAATATTTTGTCTGTTGATGATCTGGTATATGTCGCATACGACGACAC
>JAITNA010000083.1 GCA_031290715.1 Eubacteriales Family XIII. Incertae Sedis bacterium
GGGTTGACAATATATTCAATAAGAGGTAATATATCCCATGTGCCGGGGAGGTGTGCATGGGACAGTATTCTATGGATGATAAGGTTTTGGGGCGGCGGGGTGAAGCGTTTGCGGCTGAATATTTGGAGGGGCTTGGGTTTCGCGTCGCGGAACGCAATTTTACCTGCCGGGTCGGGGAGATCGACCTGATTGTCGTCCGGGACCGGCTGCTTGTGTTCGTCGAGGTCAAGACGCGGCGCAGCTTGGCTTTCGGGTCGCCGCAGGAAGCGGTCGTTGCGAAGAAAATCCGACACATTCGCCGGGTCGCTCAATTTTATTTGGTTCAATTTCTGCGCATTCACAGGCTGTATGCGGATTTTGATATGCGCTTTGATGTGGTTGAGGTGCGGTTGGCCGGCGCGGGTTTTGAAATCAACCATATCGAGAACGCGTTTTGATCGGAGAGGGGTGTTCTGATGGGGAATGACGCGATGTCCAAGGTGCTGAGCGCTTCGCTGCACGGGATCGATACGGAGATTATTACGGTGGAAACGGATCTGACGGCGGGGCTTCCGAATTTCAGCCTTGTGGGGCTTCCGGGCAGCGCGGTGCGTGAATCCAAGGAGCGCGTGCGGGCCGCGATCGTGAACAGCGGGTACGATTTTCCGCTGCGGCGCATTACGGTCAATCTGTCGCCGGCTGACACGCGGAAGGAGGGCAGCCATTTGGATTTGCCGATCGCTGTGGGCATCCTCGCGGGGGCGGCCCGCGGCGCGGCGGACCGGGCGGTTTTGGGCAAGACGGCCTTCCTCGGGGAGCTGTCCTTAGACGGAAGTATCGGGCGGATGGAATTGGCCGCGGCGATGGTGCTCGGACTGCAGGACGGCGGGGTTGAAAACGTCTTTTTGCCCGCCGCCAATCTGCCCGATGTGACGGAGCTGCCGGGAATGGTCTACTATCCTGTGACGCAGCTGTCCGAGGTGATCGAACATGTACTGGGGGAGTTTCCCGTTCAGAGCGTCCGGGGCGGCGAGCGGGCGGCGGCTCGCTGCGGCGCGGCGGGGCCGGAAGAGCGGGCGGCGCGGGATTTTTTTGAGGTCAAGGGGCAGGAGCGGATCAAACGCGCGCTCTTGATCAGCGTGGCGGGGCGGCATGATATCTCCATGGTCGGGCCGCCGGGCATCGGCAAATCCATGCTCGCCCGCCGTGTGCCGGGTATCATGCCGACCTTGACCGAAACGGAGAGCAGAGAGGTGACGCGCCTTCACAACATCGCGGGTGAAACGCAGATCGGCAGCGGTCTGATCCGGGAGCGCCCGTTTCGCGCCCCTCATCACAGCGCGACACAGGCCGCCATTGTGGGCGGCGGGCGCAGGCCGGGGCCGGGGGAATTGTCGCTGGCGCACCGCGGCGTCCTCTTCCTTGACGAGTTGCCGGAGTTTGAACGGCGCACGCTGGATATGCTGCGGCAGCCGTTGGAGGATCGGCATATCGATCTGTCGCGGGTCGGATTCAAAGGGCGCTACCCCTGCGATTTTCTGCTGATTTGCGCGATGAATCCCTGCCCCTGCGGATATGACGGCGACCCGGCCCGCGAGTGCCGCTGTTCGCCGGCGCAGCGTCAGCGCTATCTTTCCCGCATGTCCGGGCCGCTGATGGACCGGATCGACATCCATGTGCGGATGGGCGCGGTCGGCGAAACGGATTTGGATACGGGCGCGGCGCAGGAGGATTGTATGGACTCCGCCGATATGCGGGCGCTTGTCAAAAGAGCCGGGGACGCGCAGCGGGAAAGGGCCGGCGGCGGGGAGCTGTACAACGCGCGGATTGCCGACGACGCGATTGCGCGGATCTGCGTCATGGAGCCCGACGCGGAGCATTTGCTGAGGAACGCATATGCGCATTACGCGCTCAGCGTGCGGGCGCGGACGAAGATTGTGAAGGTGGCGCGGACGATTGCGGATATCGAGGGCTGCGAGCGGATTCAGGCCGGGCATATGGCGGAGGCGATCTCATACCGGGCGCCGGCGCGGGGAGGTAGTTTTGGCGGGATTTGAGTTTGTTGAAAAAGGCGATTCGCGCTATCCGGCGCTGCTTGGGATGATTCCGGACCCGCCGGAACGCCTGTATTACCGCGGCGATCTCTGCGCGCTGTCATACCCGGCCATCGCCGTTGTGGGCTCGCGGAAATCGACGGAGTACGGGCGCTGGGCGGCGTACACGATCGCGAAGCGGCTGTCCGATCACGGCGTCGCCGTCGTCAGCGGGATGGCGGAGGGGATCGATACTTGGGCGCACAAAGGGGCGCTCGCGGCGCCCGCGCCGACCATCGCCGTATTTGGATCGGGATTGGATTTTTGCTATCCGGCGGCAAACAGGGAACTCATGGAGGATATCGCGAAAAGCGGCCTTTTGCTGAGCGAGTACGCGGCGGGGATCCGGCCCTCGCGCTTTACTTTCCCGCGGCGCAACCGGATCATCAGCGGACTCTGCGGCGCGACCGTCGTGGTCGAAGCCGGGTTTTCGAGCGGATCGCTCATCACGGCGGAATTGGCCGTCGATCAGGGGCGCGAGATTTTCGCGGTACCCGGAAATATCAACCGCAAGACGAGCGTGGGCTGCAACAAATTGATTGCGGACGGCGCGCGCCCCGTCGTGTTCATCGACGATATTCTCACGGATTTGGGAATCCGGCCGAGCGCGGCAAAGGTACTGGGCGGGGACCTATGCGGCGATGAAAAGCGCGTGGTCGCGATCATCGCGATGAACGGGGAAATGTCTTACGACCGCTTGGCGGCCGAAGCGGGCCTGTCGATCGCCGCACTCACATCCATGGTCACGCTGCTCGAAATGAAAGGGCAGGTGAGCACCGCCGCGGGAAAAGTATTCCTCGCAAACCCGTAAGATGGAACCCGAGGGAAAATTTTTATTTGACATTCGTCCGAAATAGTGCTTGAATAACAACTTGAAAACGTTTCTACTATTATATGCATGTTGTATGCATGAGCAGCCGTGTGTGTATTGATGTGATACGCATGGAACAGAGGTGTAAAAAGTATGGCAAGCGCAAAACAGGCGAAACAGGCGGAACCGGGGAAAACGCTTGTAATCGTGGAATCGCCGTCCAAGGCGAAAACGATCGGAAAATTTTTGGGCCCGGGCTACAAGGTGATCGCGTCGGTGGGTCACATCAGGGATTTGCCGAAGAGCAAACTCGGGATCGACATCGAGGACAATTTCAGGCCCGATTATATCAACATCCGGGGAAAGGGAGATGTGATCCGCGAATTGAAGAAAGAAGCGTCGGGTGCGAAGCGTATCCTGCTCGCAACGGACCCGGACCGCGAGGGCGAAGCGATTTCATGGCACATCGCCTATCTGCTCAGCCTTGCGGACGACGCGCCGGATCGCATTGTATTCAATGAAATTACGAAAGAGGCGATCAAGAACGCGGTGAAGCAGCCGCGGCGGCTCGACATGAATCTGGTGGACGCGCAGCAGGCCCGGCGTGTGCTCGACCGTATCGTCGGCTACAAGATCAGCCCGCTGCTCTGGCGCAAGGTGCGCCCGGGGCTTTCCGCGGGGCGCGTGCAGTCGGCGGCGCTCAAAATCCTTGTGGACAGGGAGCGCGAAATCCGCGCCTTTGTGCCGGAGGAGTATTGGAAGATCAGCGTGGACCTGGCAAAACTGACGGGGAATACAAAGCCGTTCACGGCCAGACTCATCGAGAAAAACGGCGAAAAACTTACGATCGCGGACAAGGAAACGTCGGACGTGATTTTGAAGGCCCTCGGCGAAGGCCGTTACGCGGTGAAAAGCGTCGAGCTGAAGGAGCGCAGACGCAAACCTTACGCGCCGTACACGACGAGTACGCTGCAGCAGGACGCTTCGATCAAACTCGGGTTTCAGACGCGGCGCGTCATGTCCGTGGCGCAGCAGCTTTACGAGGGCGTCGCCATCAAGGGGCATGGGACCGTCGGGCTTGTGACCTATATCCGGACGGATTCGGTGCGGATTTCCGAGGAAGCCGATACGGCCGCGAAGGCTTACATTACGGAACATTTCTCGAAGGATTACGTGGGGCGCACCGTCTTTTCAAACCGGAAGAAAGACATTCAGGACGCGCATGAAGCGATCCGCCCGTCGTATATCCACTTGCGCCCCGACGACGTCAAGGAGTCGCTGACGGCCGATCAGTACAAGCTTTACAAACTCATCTGGTCGCGCTTCATGGCGAGCCGCATGGCGGATGCGGTATTCGACGGCGTGAGCGCGGACGTGGCGAACGGGGACTATATCTTTCGTTCGACGGGGTCAAAACTCAAATTCGACGGCTTCCTTCGCGTCTATCAGGCCGCGGCCGAGGAGGACGAGGGCAATATGCTGCCGGACCTGAGCGCGGGCGAAGCGCTTGAAGAAAAAGACGTGAAAGCCGAACAGTATTTCACACAGCCCCCTTCGCGTTTCACGGAAGCATCGCTCGTGAAAGAGCTCGAGGAGAAGAATATCGGCCGCCCAAGCACTTTTGTGCCCATTATCGGGACATTGACGGAGCGGCGCTACGTAACGCGAGAGAAGAAATCACTCGTGCCGACCGATCTCGGCTTCGTCGTCACGGAACTTTTGGAGAATTATTTCAAGGAGATCGTGGACGCCGGATTCACGGCGGGGATGGAGGACAAGCTCGACGACATCGAAGCGGAGGGCGCGGATTGGCGCGGCATCGTCGGGGATTTTTATGGGGTCCTCAAAGACGAGCTGCAGGTCGCCGACGCGGAGATCGAGAAGATCAAGATCGAGGACGAGGTGTCCGATGAGGTTTGCGAGCTTTGCGGCAAGCCGATGTTGATCAAGCAGGGGCGCTTCGGGCGCTTCCTCGCGTGCTCGGGCTATCCGGAGTGCAAAAATACGAAACCCATTATTATTAAAGTCGAAGATGTGCAGTGCCCCTCATGCGGAAAGGACATCGTCGTTCGCAAAAGCCGCAAGGGGAAGATTTTCTATGGCTGCTCGGGCTATCCCGACTGCAAACAGGTCTATTGGAACAAGCCCGTGAACCGCAAATGCCCGGACTGCGGCGCGCTCCTCACGGAAAAAAAGGGAAAAGATACGAAATATGCGTGTTCAAATCAGGAATGCGGGTATAAAGAGGGATAAAATAGAATATAATATAATAATAACAACAACAGGAGGTAACGACTATGGTAGAGTTTCATGCCACCACCATCGTGGCGGTGAGAAGAGGTCCGGACGACGTTTGTGTCGGCGGCGACGGTCAGGTGACGATGGGTCAAACATCCGTCATGAAGCACACGGCAAAAAAGGTACGCAAGATTTATAAGGGGACGGTGGTCAGCGGTTTCGCGGGCTCTGTTTCCGACGCGTTCACACTGACGGACAAATTCGAGAAGAAATTGGACGAACACGGCGGCAATCTCAAACGCGCCGCGGTCGCGCTCGCGCAGAGTTGGCGTTCGGACCGCGTCATGCGCAATTTGGAAGCGCTGCTCGTGGCGGCGGACAAGGAGAGCCTGCTTGTCATTTCCGGGAACGGGGAAGTCATCGAGCCGGATCAGGACTTTGTCGCGATCGGGAGCGGCGGCAACTTCGCCTACGCGGCGGCGGGCGCGCTCTTCAATCACACGGATATGGACGCGGAAGCGATCGTGCGGGAATCACTCAAAATCGCGTCGTCAATCTGTGTTTTCACAAACGATAATATTACGGTTGAAAAGCTGTAGAAAGGAGGTGTCAAATGGACAATAAATTTTATCAAATGACGCCGAAAGAGATTGTAGCGGAATTGGACAAGTACATCATCGGGCAGGACAGCGCGAAAAGGAGCGTGGCCGTGGCGCTGCGCAACCGTTATCGCAGAAGCCTTGTGGAGGAAACGATGCGTGAGGAAATCACGCCGAAGAACATCCTCATGATGGGGCCGACGGGCGTCGGCAAAACGGAGATTGCCCGGCGGCTCGCAAAGCTCATGGACGCGCCTTTCGTCAAGGTGGAAGCGAGCAAGTTCACGGAGGTCGGCTATGTCGGCCGGGATGTCGATTCGATGGTCCGCGATCTCGTCGAAGCCTCTGTCCGTATCACGAAGCAGCAGAGATTGGATGAAAAATACACCGTCGCGGAGGAAATCGCCGAGGAAAAAATCCTCGACGCGATCGCGCCGGGGCGCAAGAAAACCGCCGCGGGCGGCGGGCAGACGCTGAAAGGGCCGTTTGATTTCATCATGGGCAACCGCGGCGAGCAGGAAGCCCCCGCGCAGACGGAGGAGAAGGATACGCGCACGGACAGCGAGGTCGAGCTTACGCGCGAGCAGGTGCGTCAGCAGTTGAAGGACGGCCTTTTGGACGAGCAGTACATCGAGATCGAGGTATCGGATCAGCCCAAGCAAAATCAGCTTGACATCGGGGAAGGCGGCATGGGTATTGCCATCGGCAACATCTTTGACGCCATTCAGCCGGGCGGCCGCAAGAAACGCAAGAAGATGCGCGTGAAGGACGCGCGCAAGACGCTGCGCGAGGAGGAAGCGGCCAATCTCGTCGATATGGATCAGGTGACGTCCGAGGCCCTTGAAAACGCGGAGCAAAACGGCATCATCTTCATCGATGAGATCGACAAGATCGCGTCGGGAAGCGCCTATCGTTCGGGCGCCGATGTGTCGCGCGAAGGCGTACAGCGGGATATCCTGCCGATCGTCGAGGGCAGCGTCGTCAACACGAAATACGGACCCGTCAAGACGGACCATGTACTCTTTATCGGGGCGGGCGCTTTCCATACGGCGAAGCCGACGGACCTCATTCCGGAGTTGCAGGGGCGCTTTCCCATCCGCGTCGAACTCGAAAACCTGACGGAACAGGCCTTTGTGAGCATTCTGACCATTCCCGAGAACGCGCTGCTCAAACAGCACAAAGCGCTTTTGGAAACGGAGGGCGTGGAGGTGACGTTCACGGACGAAGCGGTCGCCGAGATCGCGAGGATTTCTTTTCTGGCCAATGAGCAGACCGAAAATATCGGCGCGCGCCGGCTGCACACGGTCATGGAAAAGCTGCTTGAGGACTTGGCCTACGACATCCCGGACAGCGAGGAAAAAGAGATCGTGATCGACGCGGAGTTTGTCAAAACCAAATTCATCGAAACGATCCTCGCCGACGATATGGACCGGTATATTTTGTAGGGGAGAGGCATGAGGGCTTGGCGGAAGAAATCTTGATTTCAATTGCCGGGCGGAGCGCGAAGGCGGTTTTATGGGCGTGAAAACGGGTTGCGGCGGTTGTTTTTCGGCGGCTTTGTATCTTGTTTCTGTTTTAGTGATCGTGCTTGGCTCGGTGGTCACGCTGGCAGAACGCGTACAAAGCGGTTTGATCATTTTTGAGGGGGATTCGCTCGACATATTGCTTTCGGAGGACTATCCGGACGCCCTGATTACAGCCGGGAAAGTGTCCTATGTGACGGCGGCGGCGGGTCTGATTGCGTTACTGTTGATCGTCGCCGGCTATCGCGCGCGTTTTCGCCGGGAGCATGGCGCTTTTGCGGGCGGTCCGGAAACGGACTGGGACAAACGGCGCGGCGCGGTGCAAAAACCGGTGTTCCGTGTGGCAAAAATCCTATCGGTTCTTGCCGTATGCGCGTCCTTGGTTTCGGTCGCGCTTTCGGTCGTCGTGGTTCGCCTGAACTCAGTATCAGAGCAATTTTTTGGGACGGCTATTGCGGCCGCGTATGTGCTGCTCATCCTGACGGTGATTTTGGCTGTCGTCATTGTGATCCTTTTGTTTGTCGGCGGGCTGTGGCGGGGCGGAAAGACGCCGACAAAGGCGCAGCTTGTCAGCGAAGAGCTGCAAAACATCTTCGGCGCGGGCGTTTGTTACATGCCAAAAGGCAGCCTCGCAAACAATCCGCTATCCACCGGACTCGTGAGCGGATCGGCAAGGCCCGAAAAGAGCAACGACCATATTTACGGGCAATACAAAGGGCTTGATTTTGAGCGGGCCGATGTGAGTTTTTCGGCATTGCATAAGGTATATAATACGAACAGCGAGGAGTATGAAGATGAGTGGCGCACGATTTTTTCCGGGCAGTGGATGGTCGCGCGGATGCAAAAAACGATTCCGGGGCGCGTGCTGATCTACAGCAAGGCCGCTTGCGCGCATGAAAAAGCGCATATTGATTATTTGCAAAAAAACGGGCGTTATACAGAGGTTGCTTTGGAAGAAACGGCATTCGGTGATTTTTTCAGGATTTTCGCGGAAAACCCGCATGACGCGTTCTATGTCCTGACGCCCCCGGTCATGGAACGCCTGAAACGTTTGGCGGGTGCGGGCGCCGTGAATCCGGACGCGGGGATGAGCTTGTACGTGGGGTTCTATGGCGGTATGCTTCATATAGGGATCAATAGCGGGCATGACGCCTTTGATGGCGCGATCACGCTCTCGGTGAGCGAGGCTGAAACGCGCGCGCGGATACGGGCTGATATGCAGATCGTGGTCGATATCATGGAGAGCTTGCTGTAAATACGGTTTGCGGCTTTGATGATTCGTGTTATGATGGAAGCGGCGGCTGGAGAGCTTGCCGTAGATTGCGGTACGGTATCGGATAGGGAAAACGGAGAATACGTATGAATATGAATATCATCCTGATTGTCGGTATTGTCGTCATTTTGATTGTGATTTTCGCGGTCTGGTGGATCAAGCCTTCAAACAATTTCGCGCGTGCGGACATCAAGGTTTCGGAAGGTTTGTCCGGCGTCGAAGTGGCTTTGACAAAGCGCTTTGATATGCTCACAA
>JAITNA010000159.1 GCA_031290715.1 Eubacteriales Family XIII. Incertae Sedis bacterium
ATGAAACTTGAAAAATACATGAAAGCCGGCGTGAAAGAATGTTGGCTCGTCGATACGGAAAACGAAACCGTGCGCGTGTATATCAACCGGGGGAACGGCGACGACGAACAGACAAAATATGCTTGGGACAAAGCCATCCCCGTCAGCATCCTCCCCGGCCTTTCCATCGACATGAAAAAAGTGAAAGCCGCTTTATAAGGGAATGGCGAGCCGAGAGCTGCGTGAGGTATTCCGGTTGTCCTCAACACCGACGTGAAAGGATTGCGGCATTGACACGAAACACTTACCGGATTCAGGATACGACGATTGATTCTGTCGATTTGAAATGCCTTGTCGTCGGGCGCGGCGTCAAGGTCGACCGAAGCGTTTACAAAAAATATTCAAAATCGCGACGGCTCGATGTGAACCCGCTGACCTGCAACTGCATGATCTTCTCCGACGGGACGATCGCCCAGTTGACGGATATGGGATTCCATTTGAAGTATCTGTCCGGCATCCTGTCCTGGGACAATTTGAAACTGCTTCGCTACGCTTCGGAACTGACGACGCCTTTTTCAGTGCGCTTGATCGACGATCAGGCGGCGCTTTGCTATGAAAACGATGTTCTCGATTTTGTTTCTTTCCCGCCCCCGACAGATTTCTATCGGCAGCGGACGGCCGCCGGCCTGCCCTTTGCCGGGAACGCCGTTCTTCAGGGGCTCGATTGGGCGGCTTTTCAATGCCTTTGGCCCTGCGAATTCGCCTACGCGGGGAAGCCTTGCGAATTTTGCTTCAGCGGCGGGGACTTTGAAACGCTCGCGCGAAAAGGAAAGCCGCCGCCGGCCGCGGTATCGCCCGAAGACCTTGCGGAGATCGTTCGTTACGCGGTATCGGAAACCGGCGCAAACAGCCTGCAGATCACGGGGGGTTCGACCGCGGACGGGCGCGCCGAAGCGGAGCATATCATAGCCTATCTCGAAACGCTGCAAACAGGCGGGCTCGTTTCCGCGCAGGCAAAACGCGGCGCCGAGCTGCACGAAGCGCTGCTATATATCACCCCGCCGCGCGAGCTATCCCTGATCGACCGTTATTTCACACTCGGGGCGACGCGCATCGCATGCAGCATAGAGATTTGGGATACGGAATTGGCCGCGAAGGTCACGCCCGGAAAGATGTCCATCGTGGGGCGAAAAAGGTACGTCGACACACTCACCTACGCGGCCGCAAAATACGGCCCCGCCAAGGCCTTCACGAACTTCATTATCGGGCCGGAACCGATAGCGTCCCTGCGGGCGGGCGCGGAGGAAATGTGCCGTAGAGATGTCCTTCCGACAGCCGCCGTCTGGATGCCGATGGGCCGTCCCGTTTTGGGAATAATGCGCCCCCCTGACGTGGACTACTACCGCCGCGTGAAAGAACTCTTTGCAAATCTCTATGTGAAATACGGCCTGATGCCGCCGGCGAGCCGCGGGCTGAACGTATGCATCGAATCGGACATTTGGGCCTATGCGCACGAGTGAGCGGTCATGAACTCCGGTCACAGGCGGGTCGCCGCCGCCAAGGAAAGCTTTACGAGGACGCCTACGAGGACGCCGCTGGCGGCACTGATCAAGACAAGGATGGGCATGAACAGAAAAAGTTGCATATTTTCTATCACAAGGGAAGCGACAAGCAATTGCCCCGCGATGTGGCAAACCGCGCCGATTACGCTCGTCCCGATGGGGCCGATCCGATCCTTCAGCCGCGTCACGAGCAGCCACATCACGACAAAACTGAGCAGCGAGCCGCAGATGCTGTACAAAAAAGACGACATGCCGCCGGCCATCGCCGCGAGCAGCACGCATTTCAGAATCACAAGAATCAGGATATCCCGGAAGCGAAACCAATAAATCGAAAGCAGGATTACGACATTCGACAAGCCCAGCCGCACACCGGGCACGGCGAAATCAAGCGGAATCATTCGTTCAAAAAGGCCGACGGCAAGGATTACCGCCAAAAATATCCCCAACAAGGCGATGCGATAAGTTCCGGAAGTCTGCGCCTTTTGCGCGATCGAGAAACGCGGCCGGTCAGTTCGCAACGGTATCCACCCCCTCCGGCGCGCCGACGATCTTCACGACGACTCTGTTCGGAAGACACACGATGATCTCCCCGCCCATTGACTTTGCGCCCGCGTGGACGCAAGTCTGCGAAAGGCAGTCCGCTTCCGCCATGCGAATGCCGCCGTCCTCCACCTCAAGCAGATTGTATCCCTCCTCGTTTTTCACCGCGAACCGTCCGTTTGTCCGAAGGTCTATCGTTTCAACCAATTCGTTTTTCACATAGACTTCCGCGTAGCCGCCGGGCGCGGACGCAGTGCTTCTCGCGTGTTGAACAAGGGCAAATGCGGCCGCGGCGACGGCAAAAACAATAAGGACGATCCATACATCAAGCTTTTTCAAACGCAAACCTCTTCAATCAATCTCCGGGCATACCGACGTTATTTCATCAGCCGCTTCCCCGCGTACTCGCTCACCTCGAGCCGGAGGACGGCAGTCAACGCAAGCGCGGATTCGGAGAACACAAACTTCGGGGCCGCGCTGTATTTTTTCATCAAGCAGGTCAATCCATGAATCCGCTCTTCCCGGCCCGCAAGCTCCGCGATCCGCCCGCTGCCGATAATGCTTTCAAAATTCATAGAATAATCACAGGCCGCTTCGCCCGGTTTCAGTTCATGTGAGCAGTCCATCTCGAAGCAGGCATTCGCGTTTTCCCGCATGATGTCGAGTTTCTTTCCCTCTTTCGCGCAATGAAAATACAGAATCAGGCGGCCGCCGGCCCATTCATATCCAAAGCTCATCGGCACGATATAGGGAATGCCGTCCCGTGCCAAACCAAGGCGGCAAACATCGCATTTCTCAAGGATCGAAACAATCTCATCCTGATTTTTGATTTCCCTGTTGGCTTTCCTCATCTGTTCTCCCTTGAAATCTTGACCTATCCCTGCAATTTGGATGACGTCGGATATCTTTTATGCTATCAGCATACCACAAATCCATAAAAAATATTGACTAACTAATTTGATTAGTTTATAATTAAATAAAATAGCATAGCGTAGCATTAGGAGGTTCCCGTGGGAGAGCGAAGAAATATCAAAACCGATACGATCATAGACGCCACCGCCAAGATTGTGGAAAGGGATGGGTTTGACAATCTCAATCTGAACAGCATCGCGGCCGAGTTGGGCGTGAAGCCGCCGTCACTGTACAATCACGTCAAAGGCATTGACGATGTTCGCCGGGGGCTTGCGGAGTTTGTCCTGAAGAAAATGGAAGCGGCGGTAAAAAACGCGGCGATCGGGCGCTCCAAAGCGGACGCGCTTCGGGAAACGGCATACGCATACAGGCGGTTCGCCAAGGAACATCCGCAGCTTTACTGCGCCTATACAAATGTCCCGAAAACCGAAAACGGCCGTGTGCTGCTTGAAAATCTCGCAAATACGCTGCGGCAGGTACTGTCCGGCTTCGGGCTTGAATACGAGGCGGAGGACAACTTTATCCGGCTGTTCCATTCCG
>JAITNA010000163.1 GCA_031290715.1 Eubacteriales Family XIII. Incertae Sedis bacterium
GTGATCATGATCTCGAGCCCGATCGACTTCGCAAAGCTGACCTCGTCCACGGAAACGCTGCCGCAGTCCACCGTCACAACGACCTCCGCGCCCTGATCGCGCAGCTTTTGCAGCGCCCCCGTGTTCAGGCCGTAGCCTTCAAAGGTCCGCGAGGGGATATAATAGCTGACATCCCCCCCAAGCTCTTTCAAAAACAGCCACAAAAGCGCCGTCCCCAAAACGCCGTCCGCGTCATAGTCGCCGTAGATACAAATCCGCCGGCCCTCCCGCGCCGCCGACAGCAAAAAATCCGCCCCCGCTTCCATATCCGGAAGCAGCAGCGGATCGTGTGTCAACCGCGGCCGGGGGCTCAAAAACTCCGCAACAGCCGCCTCGCCGGCAATACCGCGGCCCGTCAGAATCTCCCGAAGGATCGCGTTCGCTTTTTCTTTGCCCATTCCCTCTACAGCCAGCCCCGGGGATTCGTCGGCGTCCCGTTCACGCGCACCTCAAAATGACAGTGATCGCCCGTGCTGTTCCCGGTGGAGCCCGCATAGGCAATCACCTGCCCGCGCGTGACCGCCTGGCCGACAGACACAGCGAGCGATGAATTGTGCGCGTAGCAGGTCGTGATCTTGCTGCCGTCATACACGCCGTTATCGATCATGACGAGGTTGCCGTAGCCCCCCGTATTGTACTGGGAATAAATCACGATCCCGTCGGCCGCCGCGTAGATGGGCGCCCCGTAACCCACGCCGATATCGATGCCCGCGTGCAGGGTGTAGATTCCCGTGATCGGGTTGACGCGCATCCCAAACTCGGAGGTCACCGTCCCTTTGGCCGGCCAGCTCATCGTGCCGCCGCCGTAAGTCCCCTGGCTCTCGCGGGCCGCAAGCTCCGCTTCGATCCGCTTCGATTCCGCTTCGAGCCTTGACACTTCTGCCTGCGCCGCGTCCTTGATCTTCTGCGCTTCGGCCTTGGCCGTGTCCAAGTTTGCCTGATCGACGCGCAGCGTTTCCCGGCGGGTTTCAAGCTCCGCCCGCTGCGCGACAAGCATTTGTTCGATCCTCACGAGGTCCGCTTTCTTGGCCTCGACCTCGTCCAATTTGCGTTCCAATTCTTTCAGGAGCTCCGTATCGCTTTCGTGAATCTTTTTGATCATATCGAGGCTCGCAAGAAAATCTACGATGTTTTCGGAGCCGAGCAGCACCACGAGAATGCTCTCGTCACCGGTTTCGTACATGACGCGCAGCCGCTGATTCAGATCGCTGTTCTGGTCGTTGACCTCTTGCTCAAGCTGTTCGACCTCAGCCGTAATCACGACGATTTGCGCGTCGTAGTCCGCAATGCTCGCTTCCGTTTCCGCGATGCTCGTTTCCGTCGCCGCAATGTTCGCCTGGAGCGTCCGTATTTGACCTTCGAGCGCGTCCAAGGCCGCTTTCGCCTGATCGAGCTCGCTTTTCGCGTCGTCAAGCTGCGCGTTCGCGTCGTCAAGCTCGCCCTGCAGGTCGTCCGCGTAGGCGCCGGGAAGTACGGCGGCCATCGACAGCGCCAAAAGCGCCGCCATCATCACCACCGCCAAGCGGGTCCGCAGCGCGTTTTTATTATTGATAATAATTTTCATAATTCGTAACGCTCCTTTCAAATCCTTGTATTTTCACGCGCCGCGCTTTTCCCTGCATGCTCACCGCTCCAAAAATCTGTGCATGGAGATGAGGGAGCCGCACGCGCCGATACTGATGCCCAATGCGAGGAAAATAATGAGCAGGTTTTCCATGAGAAATCCGAGCGGCACGAATCCCGTCGACACGTACAGGATGAAATCCACGCCGAAGCGCTCCGTGAGATAGTAATAAATCACGCCGACCAACGCCGAGCTGATCGCGGCGGAAATGGCGCCGAGAATCATGCCCTCGAGCAGAAACGGCCCGCGGATAAACCAGTTGGTCGCGCCGACATAGCGCATGATCGTGATCTCTTTCTCCCGCGCGAGCACCGTGAGCTTGATCGTATTCGACACCACCATAATCGAGATAAAAATCAGGAAGAGGATAATGACGAGCGAAACGATCTGGATCACGCTCGTCACGCTGAGCAGCCGATCGACCGTATTTTGCGAATAATTGATTTCCTCAATGCCCTCGAAGGTTCCGACCTCGTTCACAAGCGCCGTCGCCAGCGACAGGTCGCTGATTTTGATAATGATGGAATTGGACAGGGGATTGGTCGCCAAACGATCAAGGAGATACGCATTGTCCCCCCATTTGACCTTCCACTGCTCCAGTGCATCCTCGCGCGTGAGATATGCCGTGCTTTCGACGCCCGGAACCGCATCAATCCGCTGCATGAGGGCTATGGCCCCCTCCTCCGTCACATCGTCAAGGAGGTAGACCTGCACCTGGTCGAAATCTTGCTTGATTCCTTCGGCCATATTGCTGACATTGACGATAATGATGAAAAAAATCCCCAGGACAAGCAGGATCGCCGTAATGGAAAACAAAGAAGTCGCCGTCATTGTCTTGTTGCGGCTGATTTGGGCAAAGGCTTGCTTGAAGGTGATGGCAAAGCGAATCATAACGGAAGCGCCCCTTCCGTCTTTGTTTCGGCCTGCGCGGGATCGTCGTCCTCTTCCGGATGATAGAGCCCGCCCTCTTCGTCGCGCACAAGCCGGCCGTCCCGGATGGCGACGACGCGCTTGTTCATCGCGTTGACGATCTCCCGCGAGTGCGTGACCATCAGCACCGTCGTGCCGCGCCGGTTGATCTGCTCGAGCAGACGCATGATCTCCCAACCCGTTTCCGGATCGAGGTTGCCCGTAGGCTCGTCCGCGATGAGGACGCCCGGATTGTTGCAGACCGCCCGCGCAATGGCGACGCGCTGCTGCTCGCCGATTGAAATCTCATTCGGATATTTCTGCGCTTCCGCGCTGATGCCGACCAATTCGAGAATCTGCGGAATCTGCCGGTTGATCGTGCGCCGCGGCTTCTGGATGATCTCCATCGCGAACGCCACGTTTTCAAAGACGGTTTTCTTGGCAAGAAGGCTGAAATCCTGAAAAACAATGCCCATGCTCCTGCGGTGCGCGGGGATCGTCCGCGGCGTCAGCTTCGTCACATCGTAGCCGTTATACAGAATCTCGCCGTCGTCCGCGTCAATGAGCTTCAGCAGGAGCTTCACAAACGTCGATTTCCCCGCCCCGCTCGGACCGACGAGAAACACAAATTCGCCGTCCTCAATCCTGATGTTGATGTCCTCAACGCCGATGTTCTCGCCATAGGTTTTATAGACGCCATTGTATTCGATCATTGAAACTCCATATCAATAGGCCCGCGGGAAACGCCCGGCAAGGCCGCCGCCCTGTTCGCTTGCCTCTGTTTTTTGTGCAACCACAACATTTTGCGTGTAACACACCTGTAACATAGCTGCGGACACAGTATATTATACAAGCAAAACCCCGCCGGTTCAAAC
>JAITNA010000063.1 GCA_031290715.1 Eubacteriales Family XIII. Incertae Sedis bacterium
TCCTTTTCTTTCGGATGAACCCGCACCGCGATATGCCGCCGCTCGATCTCCGCGATAGGCTCCGGCGCAAGGCTGTCAAAGTCCCCGATCACGATGTCGGGCACGAGCCCCTCCGCGAAAGCATAGGCGCAGCCCCCGTCCGCACAGGCGATATGGCAGCCTTCCAAAGTGCCGCCGAGGGAAACCCCGGACACCCCGGACAGGGAATCCGCAATCGGCGTTTTTGTCTCCGGCTCCTGCCATGAGGTAATAATGATCAAGGTTTTATTGTTATTGTTATTGTCGTCCATACAAAACCGAATACTACACGGGCAGCCTTTCATCGATCATGCGTGTCAGATTGTCGCTCGTCGGCAGCGCGCTGACGAGCTTGCCCGCGGGTACGGCGAACAACATCGCGTCCGCGGGCTCGGGCGTTTCGCGCAGTATTTCGCCGATAACGGCATAGCGATAGGCGGGAACTTCATCGCACGCTTCGCGCGAGATATCCCCCTCGTCCGACCAGCCGATGCCGGCCTCGCAGACATTCGCGATCTCTTTCGCGACCTCCCAGTTGCTGTATTCCGTATCCGCGGCTGCGGCGGGGCCCACGGCGCCGAGCCGGCCCTCCGTATTCGTGTACGTCCCGTCCGCGGACGCAAACCCGCTGCCGGGGACGACGACCTGCGCGGACGCGGCCGTGAGGGTCAAATGCGTATCGCAGACAAAGAGGAATTCCGCCTGTTTGAGCAGGGCCTTTGCCGCCCGAAGCTCCGCCGGAAGATTCCCCGCGCGCCCCGCCGCCCCGCCGCCCGCCGAAGCCGCGATCTGCCCGGCAGGGTCCTCCCCAAAGACAAGCAGCGCCCTCACCGCCGGATCTGCCGCGAGGATGTCCGCCGCCGAATCCGTTATGCCGAAATCGTAAAGCCCCTGGCTGTTATTCTTCGGCGCAAGGCGCAGCACGCCGTCGCGCGGACTGCCGAAATGCCCCGAAATCAGCGCGATCTCGCAGAGGATTTCAGCGGCCTCCGCGGAAATAATATTCTGCTGATAGACGATCATCGCCTTCTTCGCGTTCAAATAATCCCGCACGACCCCCTGCGCTTTCGCGGATGCCTTGACGCCTTTCAGCGATGAGGTGAAGGGTCGGGCGCCCGCCGTTTGTTTCCCCGCGCCGGGTTTTTCCGCAAGCACGCCCGCGGCGATTTCCGTGAGCAGCTTCAGATTGTTCGCCGACGATACCGTTTCCGAAGCATAGCCGTTCGCCCTTGCGCCCGCTTGCGCGTAGGGCGATTCCCCCGCGCCGGACGCTTCTATGAACACGACCTTCGCGCCGGACTCCGCGGCCTGTTTCAATTTCAGATTTGCCACCGGATTGGCGCCGAAGTCGTATCCGACGGCGAGGATATAGTCCGCGCCGGCAAGCTCATCCTGCGTATTGGGCGACCGCGGCGCGCCGAAAACCTTCCCGGCGGCGCTTTCCCTGTTATTGAATGAAAATACGCTTGCGCCCAATTCCGCGGCCAAGCTGCGAATCGCGTAGATTTCCTCATTGGTATAGCGGTCGGAAATACTCACGGCGACCGCGCCGGGGCCATAGCGGGCGCTGATCCCCTGCGCGCCTTTCGCCGCCGCGACAAAAGCGTCGTAATACGGCACGGGCTCGAACGTGCCGGTCTGCGCGTTCCGCATGACAGGCTCCTCAAGCCGGCCTTCGATCTCCGAGCAGTCAAAGCCGAATTTGCCGCGGCCGCAGAGAAGGCCCGCGCCCGCCGTGTCCGCGCCGCCCGCGCCGCCGTTCGTGATCGGGTTCGCCTTGACGAGCAGACCGCCGTATGTTTCAAGGTTCAAAGAGCAGCCGACCGAGCAATGCGAGCAGGTTGTTTCCGTGCGTTCCGTGTTAAGAGGCACGGACTTGGGCAGGGAAAGACGCTCGCGAAGCGCGCCGGTCGGACAGACGCTGACGCACTGGCCGCAGCTGATACAGCCGGTGTCTGCGAGCGGATGCAGCAAAGCCGGCTTGACCGCGGCGTCAAAGCCGCGCCCGACCAAGCCGAGCGCGCCGACGCCCATGACCTCGTCGCACACGCGGACGCAAAGGCCGCAAAGAATACACTTGCCCTCCTCGCGAATGATGAAGGGGTGCCCGTCGTCGTCCGCGTTTGGGGGAAGGGCAAGCCCGTCCTCGCCCCTCGCGGAAACATCGCCCGCGAAGCGTTCGGGCCGCACCCCATAGAGGTTGGCGTATTCATAAAGCTTGCACTCGAAATAATCCCCGCAGCCGCATTCCAGACAGCGCATACCCTCCCGCATGGCGCCCTCTTCATCATAGCCGGCCACCACTTCCGCGAAGCTGCCCCGGCGATCCTCCGGGCTCAAAAATTCCATATCCGGCCGGCACTCGCGTTCGCGGTCCTCAAAAGTCCGCTCCGTGATGTCGCCGCGGCAGGCGATGTAGGCGGGTCGGTAGGCCGCGCTTTCGCCGTAGAGATAAGAATGAATCACGCCCGCCGCATTCTTCGCGTCCGCGATGGCTTCCACCGCGATGGAGATTTTGTCGTTGCCGCAATCCCCGCCGGCAAAAACGCCGGGCAGCGACGTCATGAATGTTTCCGGGTCATAGGCGATGCCATTTTTGCGGGTCAGGTCAAGGCCGAATTTTTCAAAACCCGCGGGATCGACCGCTTGGCCGATGGCGAGAACGACGCTGTCGACGGCGATCGTTTCCGTCTTGCCCTTCACGGGTACGGGCGCCCTGCGTCCGGACGCGTCCGGCTCGCCGAGCTCCATGATCTGGAGTTTGATCTTTGAAACCCGCCCGGACTTGTCCTTGACGATCTCGATGGGGTTCGTGAGATTCTTGAAAATCACGCCCTCCTCCTCAGCCTCCTCGATCTCGATCAAATCGGCGGGCATCTCATTTTTCGTTCTCCTATAGACGTTATAAACCTCTTTCGCGCCGAGCCGCACCGCCGTCCGGCAGGCATCCATGGCCGTATTGCCGCCGCCGATGACCGCGACGCGCTCGCCGAGCCGGACCTCCTCGCCGCGCGCGATTTTGCGCAGCAGGTCGATGCCGCCGACGACGCCCTCCGCGTCCTCCCCTTTCGCGCCCGTTCCCGTGGACAGCCACGCGCCGACGCCGATGGCGACCGCGTCATACGCGTCCCGGATCAGCTGAAAGTCAACGTCCTTTCCGACTTTTGTATCGGTAATAAGCACAACGCCCATGGCTTCAATGACCGCGATTTCCGCATCGACCACCGCCTTGGGAAGCCGGTATTCGGGGATGCCGTAACGCAGCATACCGCCGGCTTTCGGCATGGCTTCGTAGACCGTCACGCCATGTCCCTTGCGCCGCAGAAAATACGCGAGCGAGAGCCCGTAGGGGCCGCCCCCGACGACCGCGACGGATTTTCCGGTTTCCGGCGCCGCTTCCGGGACCCAAGGACTGCCGGAAAGCAGATCCTCGTCCCCCGCGAAGCGCTTGATATACGCAATGCTGACGGGCTCCTCGATCAACCCTCTGCGGCATTTGTCCTCGCAAGGGTGCGGGCAGACGCGGCCGATGGAAGCCGGCAGGGGGATGTTCTCCTTGATGAGGGCAAGGGCTTCCTCAAAGCGCCCGTTGGCGGCAAGGCCGACATAGCCCTGACAATCCGTCTGCGCGGGACAGGCAAGTTGGCACGGCGGCCGGCAGTCGCCCGTGTGGTCGGACAAAAGCAATTCCAACATGGTCTTGCGCGACTCGGCTACGCGCTGCGTATCCGTTTTGACGATCATTCCGGGCGCGATCTCCGTCGCGCAAGCTTTCAGCAGTTTGGGGTTTCCCTCGGCTTCGACGACGCAAAGGCCGCAGCTGCCGTATATCTCCGTCCGCTCATCGTAGCAAAGCGTCGGGATGAAAATCCCGTTCTCGCGCGCAAGGTCAAGAATGGTCTGTCCCGCAAAACCGGCAAGCTCTTTCCCGTCGATGTTGATTCTGATTTTTTTCATACGATACTCTCTCCGTGATTCAAAGGTAAAAGGTCAATCCTTGAGGATGGCCCCGAAACTGCAATTGTCGATACATTTTCCGCACTTGATACACAGCGCCCGGTCAAGCTCGTGCCGCTCCTTGACCTTGCCCGTGATCGCGCCCGTCGGACAATTCCGGGCGCACTTCGTACAGCCGACGCAGGCATCCGTAATCTCATATTCCACAAGGGCCTTGCAATAATGGGCCGTGCAGTGTTTATTATAAATATGGTCCTCGTATTCGTTTCGGAAATAACGAATCGTTGTGAGCACGGGATTCGGCGCCGTCTGGCCGAGGCCGCACAGGGAGCCGTCCTTGATCTTCTCGGCCAGCTCTATGAGCAGCTCGATGTCGCCGTCCTTGCCCTCGCCCCGCGTGATCCGTTCGAGGATTTCGAGCATCCGCTTTGTCCCGACGCGGCAATAATTGCACTTGCCGCAGGACTCCTTGCGCGTGAAATCGAGGAAATACCGCGCCATGTCGACCATGCAGGTATCCTCGTCCATTACGATCATCCCGCCCGAGCCGACGATCGCCCCCGTCTTCGTGATGTTTTCGTAATCCACAGGCGTGTCCGCGAGCGCAGCCGGTATACAGCCGCCGGAGGGCCCTCCCATCTGCACCGCCTTGAACGCCTTGCCCCCCTTGATCCCATCCCCGATCCCGAAGATGATATCGCGCAGAGGGAGGCCCATGGGCACCTCCACCAACCCGCCCTTCTTGATCTTCCCGGCCAAAGCAAACACCTTGCTGCCCTTCGACTGCGCGGTGCCCATCGCGCCGAAAGCGGCGCCCCCGGCCGCGATGATCACCGGCACATTCGCAAACGTCTCGACATTGTTGATATTCGTAGGTTGCTGCCAAAAACCTTTCTGCGCGGGAAACGGCGGTTTGAGCCTCGGCATCCCGCGCTCCCCCTCCAGCGAAGCGATCAGCGCCGTTTCCTCGCCGCAGACAAACGCCCCCGCCCCCGCCTTGATCCGCACGGAGAAATCAAAGCCCGACCCGAGAATATCCTTCCCGAGGAACCCCGCCTTCTCCGCCTGTTCGATGGCGATCTCAAGACGCCGTATGGCCAGCGGATACTCTGCGCGCACATAAATCACGCCCTCGCCCGCGCCGATCGTATAGCCGCCGATCGCCATCCCCTCAAGCAGCGTATGCGGGTCGCCCTCAAGCACCGAGCGGTCCATAAACGCGCCGGGGTCGCCCTCGTCCGCGTTGCAAACCATATACTTCGCCTTGCCGCTGTTCCGCATCGCCGCGTCCCACTTGAACCACGTCGGGAAGCCCGCGCCCCCGCGCCCCCGCAGCCCCGAAATCTTCAGCTCCTCGATCACGTCCGCGGGGCTCATGCCCGTCAGCGCCTTCCGCAGCGCCGCATACCCCCCCGCGTCCACATATTCCCCGATCTTCTCCGGATTGATCCGCCCGGCGTTTCGCAGCACAATCCGCCGCTGCTTAGACAAAAACCCCGCGTCCTCCTCGCTGATCAGCAGCGCCGCCGCCGGCTCGCCGCCGCGCACATGGCTCTCCACAATCTCCGTGACCCGGTCCTCCGTCGCCTTCACATAGCGCGCCGCCAGTGTCCCGTCGTCGTCATAGACGTCAACAATCGGCTCCAAATAACAATTCCCGACGCAGCCCGCCTTCTCGACCGCCACGCCCTGAAAACCGCCGGCCGCGATCTGCCGTTCGAGTTCGGCCGCCGTCTTTTTCGCGCCCGAAGCAATCCCGCAGCTGCCCTGCCCGACCACAATCCTCATACCGCAGCCTCCTTTTCCCCGCCCGCGATTTCATCCAAAATCAGCCGGACCCGGTCCTTCGTAAGGTTGCCGTATGTTTCCTCGCCGCCCGGCCCCTTGACCATCATCACAGGCGCAAGGCTGCAGCACCCCAGACAGGCGACCACATTCAGCGTGAACACCCCGTCCCCCGTCGTTTCGCCGTCCCCGATCGCCAAATGCTCGCTGATCACCTCCGCGATGGCCGCCGCCCCGTTGACGTGGCAAGCCGTTCCCATGCAGAGCATAATCAAATACTTGCCGATCGGCGCCAACCGAAACTGCGTATAAAACGTAGCCACCCCGTAGATTTTCGCCGGCGCCGTGCCCGTCCGTTCCGCGATATACCCGATCGCATCCTCCGGCAAATACCCGTAAATCTCCTGCGTTTTCTGCAAAATCGAGATCAAACTCCCGCGCACGCCCGCATATTTTTTCATCAAAGGCTCAAGCTCCGAAAACCGCCCGGCCCCACCGCAATCACAATCGTTCAAATCGCTCATATCCTTTCCTTAGCCTATAATAATGTAACAATAACGCCAACCGTTTCTACTTGACCAACTTCGATATCGCCTTGAACGTATCGCTTCGACTATCATTGTCGAGCAATTCAAACAGCGCCGACTCCGCCGTCACGGGAACCGCGCCCGCACACACCATGCGCCTCACCGCCGCGTCCTCATCGCGCTTCTTTCGCGAAGAAATCGCATCCGCGGCAAGAAACACCGCGTACCCCTCCTCTATCATATCAAGCGCCGACTGCAGCACGCAAACATGCGCTTCTGCCCCGCACAGCAACACCGTTTTTCTGCCGGACTTTTTCAGTGCTTCCGCAAACGCCGCGTCCCCCATCACACTGAATGCGGACTTCTCTATATAATGGAAGGAAACCGCGGCCTCCCTCACTTCGGAAACCGTATCGCCCAATCCTTTCGTATACTGCTGCGTCGCCAAAAAAGGAACGCCGAGTACCTCGCAGCCCCGGATCAGCAGCGCCGCCCGTCCGGCCGCCCCCCCGTCCGACATCGCCGGAACCAAGCGCTCCTGCAAATCAACAACAACCAAAACAGCATCCTCACGCCGAATTCGCCCAAGCTTCATTCAAACACCTC